>CAZIIX010000016.1:17156-19406 GCA_964539345.1 uncultured Actinomycetes bacterium
TCGGTCAGGTGCGTGGCGTGCACCGCCGTCATACTCGGTCCGAGCACACCCTCCGCGGCGAGCAGCGCCGTGGGCGTGAGCCCGTGCACGGCCAGGCATGCCTCGTTCTCCGCCGGCTGCTCGGACAGGTGCACGTGCAGCGGCATCCCGCGCCGACGGGCGTGCTCGGCGACCGGCCCGAGCGCGTCCCGCGGCACCGCACGCACACTGTGGATCGCCGCGCCGATGCGCACCCCGGGCGAGTCGGTCAGCTCGTCGACCCGGGCCGCCCAGGACTGCCAGTCGCCGTCCGAGAACCGTTGCTGCACAGTGCTGAGCGCCTCGCCGTCGACACCGGCCTGCAGGTAGACCGTGTCCAGCAACGTGATCCGGATCCCGGCGTCGGTCGCGGCCCGGATGACGGCGCGGCCCATCGCGTTCGGATCGCCGTAGCGCGCGCCGCCGGCGTCGTGATGGACATAGAAGAACTCGCCCACGCTGGTGATGCCGGCCAGCGCCATCTCGACGAACGTGGCGCGGGCGAGCTCGTACAGCAGCTCCGGATCGAGCCGGGCCGCCGCCCGGTACATCAGCTCGCGCCACTGCCAGAAGTCGGCCGCGCCGGACTGGGTGTGGCCGCGGATGGCCCGATGGAACACGTGTGAGTGCGTGTTCGCCAGGCCGGGCATGGTCAGGCCGGGCAGCCGCGTCGCCGCCGGGTCCGGCGCCGTGCCCTCCGTCACCGCGGTGATGACGCCGCCGTCGACGGACAATTGCACGTCCCTGGCGGCCGTGTCCGCGCCGAGCCACGCGTAGTCGCAGTGGTAGCGGCCGGTGGGCGCGCTCATCGGGGCTCCTTCCGGGTGGCGGGGTGGTGCTCCCAGCAGCGTACGGCCCGCCGCATCACACGCTGCCGACGCCGTCGGCCGGATCTGGCAGGCTTGGCCGGGTGAGCGTCTCCGAGCGGCCGGACGGCGGGTCGCGGGCGCCCGGGAGCACGCTGAACCGGCAGATCGCGGCGCTCGCCGTGCCCGCGCTCGGGGCGCTGCTGGCCGAACCGGCGTTCCTGCTGGCCGACACGGCCATCATCGGTCATCTCGGCGCGGCGCAGCTGGCCGGTGTCGGGGTGGCGAGCGTCGTGCTGACCACCGTGGTCGGGCTGTCGATCTTCCTCGCCTATGCCACGACGGCGCAGGTCGCGCGCTCGCTCGGCGCCGGCGACCGCGCCGCTGCGCTCGGGTACGGCATCGACGGGCTGTACCTGGCGGCCGGGCTGGGTGCGGTGCTGGCGCTGGTGCTGTATCCGGCGGCGCCGTGGCTGGTCGACGCGATCGGCGCGTCGCCGGACGCCGCGCGGTTCGGTGTGACGTACCTGCGTTGGTCGCTTCCCGGCCTGGTGGGCATGCTGCTGGTGCTCGCGGTGACCGGCGTGCTGCGCGGCCTGCAGGACACGCGCACGCCGCTGGTGGTGGCGGTCGCGGGTGCCGTGGCCAACGTCGGGCTGAATGTGACGCTGGTGTACGGGTTCTCGCTCGGCGTGGCCGGGGCGGCCATCGGCACGGTGCTCTCCCAGACGGCGATGGCGGCCGCGCTGGTGGTGATCGTCTGGCGCGGGGCACGCCGCCACGGGGCGAGCCTGCGGCCGCGGTGGCGCGGTATCGGCCACACCGGCCGGGCGGGTGTGCCGCTGTTCGTGCGCACCCTGACGTTGCGTGCGGCGATCATCGCGACCACGATGGTCGCCGCGCAGCAGGGGACGACGTCGCTGGCCGCGCACCAGGTCGTGCTGTCCATCTGGAACTTCCTCACCCTCGGCCTCGACGCGGTCGCCATCGCCGCGCAGGCGCTGACCGGCAAGGCGCTCGGCCAGGGCAATGCGGCGGCGGCCCGGGCGCTGACCCGGCGGATGCTGGTGTGGGGGGTGTCGGCCGGGATCGCGATCGGCATCGTCGTGCTCCTGCTGCACACCGTGGCCGGATCCGGGTTCTCCCCCGACCCGGCGGTGCGCGCCGCGGTGACCGCGGCGCTGGTGGTCCTGGCCGTCGTGCAACCGCTGTCCGGGTGGGTGTTCGTGCTCGACGGGGTGCTGATCGGCGCCGGCGATGCGCCGTACCTGGCGTGGGCGGGGCTGATCAACCTGGTGGTCTACCTGCCGGCGGCGTGGGCGGTGGTGGTCTGGGCGGGCGGCGGAGCGACGGGTCTGATGTGGCTGTGGGTCGCGTTCCATGCCGTGTTCATGGTCTCCCGCGCGGTGACGCTCGGGGTGCGCTA
>CAZIIX010000017.1:0-19372 GCA_964539345.1 uncultured Actinomycetes bacterium
AGCCGTTTTTGGCAACTAGTGACAGAGGGTGAAAATCCTCAAATCAGATGTCGTAATAGTGATCGGCGCACCCTTCGTGGCGCGACAGGATTTCGGCAAGGCCTTGCGGGCCTTTCTGTCGCCGTCTGGATCTTGTCGGTGATCCCGTTCGCAGTGGCGCTTGATGGAAATATACCCATGGGGGGTATACTTTCATGGTATGAGTGCGCATCGCGATGATCAGCACGAACACCGTACGGATGAGGCGGGCCATCATGCCGGCCATCAGGGAGGTAGCGGAGACCTTCGGGACGCCCCTGGGGATCACGAGCACGGCCCCTCTGCGCACGAGGTCCATGGCGAGCACCACGAACACGGCGGCCACTCCGGGCACGGCGACCACGCGGGCCAGTTCCGACGACTGTTCTGGATCATGCTGGTCCTGGCGGTCCCCGTGGTGGCATTCAACGCGATGTTCGCCCACCTGGTCGGCTATCACCTACCAGATGGTGAATGGGTCCAGTGGGTCTCGCCGATCCTGGGCACAGTGCTCTTCGTCTGGGGCGGCTGGCCGTTCCTGACGGGCGCGGTCTCGGAGATTCGGTCGCGCACGCCCGGGATGATGTTGCTCATCGGGTTGGCCATCACTGTCGCGTTCGTGTCCTCGTGGGGCTCCACGCTGGATGTGTTGGACGATCAACTGGACTTCTGGTGGGAGCTGGCCCTGCTGGTCGTGATCATGCTCCTTGGGCACTGGATCGAGATGCGCTCGCTGGCCCAGACCACCTCCGCGTTGGACTCCCTGGCCGCGCTGTTGCCCGATGAGGCCGAGAAGGTCGACGGCGACGCCGTCGTGAAGGTTGCTCCCTCGGACCTGGCAGTGGGCGATGTGGTCATCGTTCGCCCCGGGGCAGCGGTCCCTGCCGACGGCAAAATCGTGGACGGCAGCGCGAGCATGGACGAGTCCATGGTCACCGGCGAGTCCAAGACCGTACGCCGAGAGGTGGGAGAGTCAGTGGTCGCTGGAACGGTCGCCACCGACTCCGGCTTGCGGGTGGAAGTCACCGCCATCGGTGATGACACCGCGTTGGCTGGCATCCAGAAGCTTGTCGCGGATGCGCAGGCTTCCTCCTCGCGTGCGCAACGGATCGCCGACACCGCAGCCGGCTGGCTGTTCTGGTTCGCGCTGGGCTCCGCGGTCATCACCGCCATCGTGTGGACACTCGTCGGGCTGCCCGATGACGGCGTCGTACGCACGATCACCGTGCTGGTAATCGCGTGCCCGCATGCACTGGGCCTGGCGATCCCACTCGTGGTGTCGATCGCGACCGAACGCGCGGCTCGCGGTGGCGTGCTGATCAAGGATCGCCTGGCGTTGGAATCCATGCGCACGGTGGACGCCGTGCTCTTCGACAAGACCGGAACCTTGACCAAGGGCGAGCCGACCGTCACCGGCATCGAGCCAATCGATGGGTACTCCGAAGACGCGGTCCTGTCACTTGCTGCCGCAGCCGAGAGCGACAGCGAGCACCCGCTCGCAAGAGCGGTGACCGGCGCTGCGAAGCACCGGAGCCTGGACGTTCCGGCGTACGCGGAATTCTCGTCCTCACCGGCAGTTGGCGTCCGCGCGAGGGTCGATGACTCCGTGGTTGAGGTCGGAGGACCGTATCTGTTGGAGCACCACGGCCTGCCGGAGTTGCCGATCGCCGACAAGTGGCGCACCGAGGGCGCCATCATCTTGCACGTCGTCGCCGACGGTGAGGTGATCGGCGCCCTGCGCCTGGCCGATGAAATCCGCCCCGAGTCACACGACGCAGTGGACGCGCTCCATGCAGTGGGCGCGCAGGTCGTGATGATCACCGGTGATGCCCAGGCGGTCGCTGAAACAGTCGCTGCTGAACTCGGCATCGACCGGGTGTTCGCCGGTGTGCGGCCCGAAGACAAGGCAGCCAAGGTTGCCGAACTCCAGCGTGAAGGCCGGAAGGTGGCCATGGTCGGCGACGGCGTCAACGACGCTCCAGCCCTGGCGCAGGCCGATGTTGGTATCGCTATCGGCGCAGGCACAGATGTGGCGATCGGCTCGGCCGGGGTGATCCTGGCCAGTTCGGATCCGCGTTCGGTGCTGTCGATCTTCGAACTGTCGAATGCGGCATACCGCAAAATGAAACAGAACCTCTGGTGGGCAGCTGGATACAACCTCATCAGCGTTCCCCTCGCCGCAGGTGTCCTGGCACCGGTCGGGTTCGTGTTGCCGATGAGCGTCGGAGCGATCTTGATGTCCGCCTCCACCGTCGTCGTGGCCCTGAACGCGCAACTCCTACGCAGATTGGACCTGACGCCTGAACAGAGCGCGGCGAGGACTCTGAACCGCGCGGCGTCCAACTGAACGCCGCACCCCGTCCATCTGACCCACATCCAGTGAAGTCACCTACCGTCCCCAAAGGGAGGCCAACTAGACTGCTGGCGATGACCCGAAACGCTCGCTGGAGCGCCCCGCACCGACCTGCAGCACGCCTGCTGGTTCTTGTGGGCGTGTTCTTGGGACTGTTCGCCATGCATGGCCTCGGCGGCCACGGCACCGCGGGACACGCGGTGAGTGACACAGGCGCAACGCAGATGACGCTCATGGCTCACGCAGGAGATGTGAGCCACGCAAGCGAGACCGCTCCAGAGCAGGCCACGCTGAGTAGTGCCGCCCAGCCGGATGACGACGGCGACGGGGCCATGACGATGGTGGGCCTGTGCCTGGCTGTCCTGCTCGTGGGGCTCTTGCTGCTGCGGCTCCTGCGCGGGCCACCCCGCGGATTGGTCTTCCTTCGAGGACGTGCTCCAAGGTCGGCCCCGATTCCGCAATCCGCCGCGCGCGATCCAGATCCTCCTTGCATCTACAAACTGTCGGTCCTACGGAACTGATGGGCGCCCGACTCGACTGTGCCCCAGGTGCGGTCGAGTCCTTGGCATGCCCATCACGTTTCGCAACAGACCAACAAGGAGCATCAATGATCAAGAAGCTTGCAGCATTATTTACAGTCGTATTCGCCCTGGCTCTGCTCACCGCATGTGGCAGTGACGACGAACCCACACCCGAGACTCGCACTGCTTCTGACGGAAGCAAGTTCAACGACGCTGACGTCACGTTCGCCACCGACATGATGCAGCACCACGCCCAGGCGCTGTCGATGGTTGACATGACTCAGGGCCGCGAGCTGGATCCTGAAGTCGCCGAGCTCGTCGAGGGCATCCGTGCGGCACAGGCCCCCGAGATTGAGCAGATGGTCGACTGGCTTACCCAGTGGGACAAGCCCATTCCCGAGACTTCGCGCGACCACGCGAACGCGCACGGCGACATGGAAATGGACGCTGACATGCCCGGAATGATGTCGGCCGACGACATGGCCAAGCTCGAGGCTGCCAGCGGCGCTGACTTCCAGCGGATGTGGCTGGAAATGATGATCGAACACCACGAAGGTGCCATCGAGATGGCCAAAACAGAACAAGAACAAGGCGTCTTTGGGCCCGCGGTCGAACTCGCAGAGTCGATCGCGACATCGCAAGACACCGAGATCACGACCATGAAGGACCTGCTCGGGTCCTGATCGCCCCTTGGGGTCGACCACCTATGTGGTCGGCCCCAACCCTTCATGCCTTGATCGACAGGAACAATCATGCTTGCCCGCAATCTGCTCGTCAGTTTCGCGATCGGCGCGCTCATCCTGACCACCGGTTGCGCCGCTGAGAAGGAACCCGCCGCGCCCGCCACATCGGAGGTCCAGTCGCTGGGCCACGTCCACGGCCTCGGAGTCAACCCAGGTGACCAGATGCTCTATGCCGCGACCCACTTCGGAGTCATCCGCATTGGTGATGACGGTTCCCTGGCCAGGGTCGCCGATCGATGGCAGGACACCATGGCGTTCACCATCATCGGACCCGACCACTTCCTGGGAAGCGGCCACCCCGACATGAGGGAAGACCTTCCACCTCATCTCGGAATGATCGAATCGACTGACGCAGCCAGCACCTGGTCGAGCGTTTCGTTGAAGGGCGAGGCTGACTTCCACGCCCTCGACGTGGTGGGAGACCGTATCTATGCCTTCGACTCGGTGACTGGCCGGCTGCTGACTGCGACAGATCGCAAGAACTGGTCGGTCGTGGCCGAGGAGCCGGTCATTGATCTCGTCATCAACCCCTCAAACACACAAGAGGTCCTCACTTCATCGCCTGAAGGGAAACTGCAACTGCGTGGAGTCGACTCGACCTCGATCACTCTCGACTCTGCACCTCCGCTGGTCTTCCTGGGATGGCCCACGTCCGATCAGCTTGCCGGACTCGCCGCTGACGGATCGGTCTACTCCAGCAACGACCAAGGGGAGACCTGGGATCGTGTTGGCCGAGTTCCGGGGGACCCGGAAGCATTCGACGTAACGGGGCAGCAGTGGCACGCCGCCACGGATCAGGGCATCTACCGATCCGAGGACGTCGGACGCACCTGGGTGCCCTTGATCCAGGTCATCTCGTGAACCGACAGCCAGGAGCACGCCGCGCACGCCGCGCACGCCGCGCGCGAGCCGATGTCGGCCGGCGCCGAGCGGACAGGCCACGCGCTGTTGGCAGGCGTCGAGCAGAAAGTGCGCGGCCACACCACCGAACGACCCGAATCCTGCTCGGCCTCGCAGTTGCAACTGGCGTCATCGCGCTCACCGGCGCGCTCACGTTCTGGAACTCGTCGCAACCAGCACCCGCCAACACGACGAAATCGTCATTGGCCGACACGCCGCCATCGCCGGCGACGTCGCCTTCGCGGCTCTCGCCCATTGCGCCACCGGTCACGCTGACGCCTCAGGTGCCGCAAGCAGGGACAGGAGAGTTCATGCTCGCCACAAGCGCAGGGGCCAGCACTGGACCTGCACCATTGCGTTACTCCGTAGCCGTGGAAGAAGGGCTCGACGTTGACCCGGCCGAGTTCGCCAAAATCGTCGACCAGACGCTTGCAGACGACAGGGGATGGCGAAGCGTCGGCGACCACGAGTTCGAACGCGTTGCCAGCGGCGAAGAGATACGCATACTGCTCGCCACACCTGACACCGTCGATCAACTGTGCGCGCCCCTCGACACAAAAGGAGAAGTCTCGTGCCGAAACGAGGACCGGGTGGTGATCAACGCCAAGCGGTGGTTCTTCGGCGCAGAGCCGTTCCAGCGGCCACTTCGTGAATATCGCCAGTACGTCATCAACCATGAGACAGGACACGCGCTCGGATACCCCCACCAGTCCTGCCCGCAACCCGGGACGCCCGCTCCCGTCATGCTGCAGCAGACCCTCAGGATGGAGGGTTGCTCCCCGAACCCCTGGCCCGCAGGTGGCCCGCCCCACTAGCCAGCTCCCCATCAAAGGAACACGTACGTGAGAAGAAGCATCAGAAACCTCGTCAGCACCTTCGGCCTTGTAGCCGCGTTGGGCCTGACCGCCTGCTCGACTACCGACGACAGCTCTGACACCACCGCAACCGGCGCGGCCGGGTCCGCAACAGGGGCAACCGCCGCAGACGCAGATCAATTGCTCAGCGCGCATGGCATGAGCGGGATGGATGACGTAGTCGAAATCATTGACCACCTCGACCGGCTTGGTGGATCAGAGCGGCCACAAGACCTGATCGCATCCGTGCGCCCTGACCAACTGGTGCTGTCGTCCGGTGGCGACGACGTCAGCATCGCAATTCCAGACGATGCCTTCTACCTCTCGGTCGCGCCATACGTCAATCAAACCCACGAGTGCTACAACCACTCGCTGACCACCTGCACGGGAGAGCTCGCCTCCACTGAGGTCGAGGTGCAGATCGTCGACGAAACCAACGACGAGGTCCTGGTAGAGAAAACAGTCACGACGTTCGAAAATGGGTTCGTTGGCTTCTGGCTGCCCCGCGACATCAAAGGCACCATAAAGATCACCCACGACGGCAGGAGTGGCGAAGCGGACATCGCGACAGGCACAGACGATCCCACCTGCCTCACCACAGTGAGATTGGCCTGACCCAAACTTGGGGCCGACCCGCTGCGCTGTCGGCGGTGCCGTCGTCCGATGCCTTGCTCACGAATCGATCACCCTCCGCTTACCCTCCGGATTCAGCCAGTCTGAGTACGAACTGATCGGGTATAATCGGAGGTGTTCGAGACAGCAGAAACCGCATCAATACAAGCGATTCGGCTGTTTCCCGCAACGTTCGGTAGCAGTCGGAATCGCCCTGTGTGATTCCAGAGGTCGGAGGTTCAAATCCTCCCCCCGCTACGAATCAGGCCCGGAGATCCACGGATCTCCGGGCCTGAATGGTTTCCAGGGATGGCCAACTTCGGCGCGTGTCGGTGGTCGGCGGTACACAGAAGGCTGCAGAACGCAGCTTCAACGAAGCCATTGCTGCGCGGGCAAGTCGGACGACCTGCACCGAGGCCACGCCGGACAGTTCGCTCACGAGGCCGCCCGATACTCAGGAGAGGCCGGCCCGCCGCCCCATGACATCGACGTTCTGGTCGTCGGCGACGTCGACCGCGCCGACGTGTACGACGCCGCCGACCGCGCTACAACCCGTCTCGGCATTGACGTGAACCCAGTGGTCCGCTCCGACAAACAGTGGTCAGATCCAGAGGATCCACTGGTGAAGCAGATCAAGGCGTCGGCCCACACGAAGGTCCTCGATCAACGTGAGAGGGTGAATTCCTGATGGTCCGATGGGCCGTTCATGAAGAATCCGTCCTCAGGCCCCTCCTGCACCGACTTGCCGCAGAGCTGTAGTGCAACCCGGTGTCGCCCGCCGCGGATTCGATCGTGGGCCATCTATGGGCCAGTGACGGTCGCGCAGCAGTGGGCACCAGTGGCTACAGTGAGTGGTGTCAGAGTGCCGTTCGCTGGGCAACCCCGGCACCCTGACGTCGTCATGGCGTTGCCCTTCTCCGAGTCGGTGTATCGGCACTCCCAGCGCAGGTCTGCGAGGATGGCTCTCGTGCGTGCAGTCGTCATCGATGCGGTTCGAGCCCAGCCTGAGGTCAGGGAGGTGGCCGAGCCAATCGCCCCCGACGATGGCGTCGTCGTCCGGGTGGTCGCGACTGGGTTGTGTCGTAGCGACTGGCATGCCTGGGCCGGACACGAGGAGATCGCGTTTCCACACGTCCCCGGTCACGAGCTTGCCGGCGTGGTCGCGGAGGTGGGTCGCGACGTCTATCGATGGCAGGTCGGGGACCGCGTGACCGTCCCGTTCGTCTGCGGCTGTGGAGCGTGCCAGTGGTGCGTCGCCGGACACGCGCAGGTCTGCCCGAATCAGCGTCAGCCAGGCTTCACCGACTGGGGCTCGTTCGCCGAATACGTCGCGTTGCACGCCGTCGAGGCCAACCTGGTCGCGGTCCCGGACGGCATCGACCTCACGGCCGCGGCCGCGTTGGGATGCCGGTTCGCCACGGCGTACCGGGCGCTCGCCGGCCGGGCCCGGCTGGCCGACGACGAATGGGTCACGGTGATCGGGGCCGGCGGCGTCGGGCTCAGCACGGTGATGATCGCGCGCGCACTGGGTGGACACGTCATCGCGGTCGACCGCAACCCCGAGGCGCTCGCTGTCGCGCGTGCACTCGGCGCGGAGCAGACCCTGCTGGCCGGCGAGATCGAGATCTCGGCGGCGGTGGCGGATCTCACCGACGGCGGCAGCCACGTGTCCGTCGACGCGGTCGGTAGCGAGCAGGCGTGCACGGACGCGATCCTCAGCCTCCGCAGGCGAGGCAGACATGTCCAGGTAGGGCTGTTGCCCGCGGTCGGGGGACGACCCCGAATGCCGATGGAGCGGGTCATTGCGTGGGAGCTCGACCTGCGCGGCAGTCATGGCATGGCCGCCGCCGACTACCCGGCAATGATGGGACTGATCGCGCGTGGGGCGCTGCATCCCGAGCGTCTCGTCGAGCGGACCATCGGCCTGGAGGAGGCGGCGGCGTTGCTTCCGGTCTTCGACCGGGCCGTTCCCGCCGGCATGACGATGATCGATCCCACCCGCTGACCGGCCAGCGAACTCGTCAGCGGCCGAACAGCGCCACCTTCAACGCGGAGCTCTCGGCCGCGTTGGTGAAAACGTCGTAGGCGTCGGCCATCTCGTCCAGTTCGAATCGATGCGTGACGAACTCGGAGGTCGACAGTCGGTTCGAGGTGAGCATCGACAGCAGCATCGGTGTCGAGGAGGTGTCGACCAGCCCGGTGGTGATCGTCACGTTGCGGGACCAGAGTCTGTCCAGCGGCAGGCTGACCGGACTCCCGTGGACGCCGACGTTCGCGAGATGCCCGCCCGGTCTGATCAATCGCGTGCACAGCTCGAACGTCTCCGGAACGCCGACCGCCTCGATTGCGACGTCAACGCCCAAGCCGTCGGTCGCTGTGAGGATCGCGTCCTGGACGTCGTCTTCCGCGGCGACGGCCCTGTCGGCGCCGAACGCCAGCGCGGAGTCGAGCCGAGACGGGTCGCGGTCGATGGCAACGATGAGCGTGGGGCTGAAGAGTCGCGCCGTCAGGATGGCCGCGAGTCCGATCGGACCCGCACCGACGACGGCAACCGTGTCACCGGGCTGCACCCGCCCGTTGCGGACACCGACCTCGAAGCCGGTCGGCACGATGTCCGAGAGCATCAGTGCCGACTCGTCGCTGACCTGCTCGGGGATGGGATGCAACGACCGTTCGGCGAACGGTATGCGGACCAGCTCGGCCTGGGTGCCATCGATCAGGTGGCCGAGCAGCCATCCGCCCCCGCCCTGGCATTGACTGAAACTTCCCACTCGGCAGTAGCGACAGCGCCCGCACGGGGAGATGCACGAGACGAGAACGCGATCGCCCGGTGCGAACGTGCGGACCGCCGAACCCACCTCGGTGATGATTCCGACCGCCTCGTGACCGAGGACCCGGCCGGCGGCCACCTCTGGGACGTCACCCTTGAGGATGTGCAGGTCGGTCCCGCAGATCGTGGTGGCCGATACCCGAACGATGGCGTCCTCCGGCTCGAGGAGCACAGGATCGGCCACCTCCTCCCAATTCCTTTCGCCCGGTCCGTGAAACAGCAGTGCCTTCATGACGTAGTCCTCTCGTTCGGTTCGTAGATGGTTGTCGGTCTTCAGCGGCCCGGTGCGACCACGGCGACCGGACACGGCGCGAGTTTCATCACCGCGCGGCTGGTGGATCCCAGGAGCGCCCGGGTGATCGGGCCGCGCCCGTGCGTGCCGACCACCAGCAGTTGCGCCCTCCGGGCGTGGTCGAGCAGTGCTCGCGATGGCCGGTCGTAGACGACGACCGGCCGGACCGTCACGCCCGGATAGCGTTCGCGATAACCGGCCATCGACTCGGCGAGCAGTCGCCGCTCGCGCTCGAGGATGACGTTCCAGTCACCGCGAAATCCGGTGAGCCGGTCCACATCTGGCAGCAGCGAGTCGCTCCAACTGTGCACCGCGATCAACTCCGTACCGCGCATGTCCGCCTCCGCGAACGCGAAGCCGATGGCTGGGTCGTCGAGACGGGCACCCGACACGCCGACGACCACCGCGCCGTCGACAGCGTCGCCGCCGTCCGGACGTTGCCGCACGACCACAACCGGGCAATGCGCACGGGAAGGCAGCGTCAGCGCAGTGGACCCGACGAGCAATCCTTCCAGCCCCGTCTTGCCGGTCGCTCCCACCACCACGATCCGCGCGGCCGCGGACGCCCGGCTGAGCACCGCGACGGGATCCCCCGGCACCTGCCAACGGACGACGGTCAGGTCCGGCACGCTGTCCAGCACCGCCTCCGCGGCCGCCTCCAGGTGCTCCTCGCCCTCCACAATGCTTGCTCGGTGCAGAGTTGCGATGTACTCGGCCATGGCCGGATATGCATTCACCGGGGGCGGAACCGCCGCATGGACGATCTGGAGTGGGAGCCCATATTGCCGGGCTGCTGCCGCAGCCCACCTCGCCGCGCGAACGCCCGCGGCCGAGCCGTCCACGCCCACGACCACCGACTCGGCAGAACCCGGCGGAGTCGTCGCATTCGTCATCGAATTCGTCATGGCGCCGTCCCTTCCAGCGACCGGATGTCACCACCCACTCCACTACTTGCTCGGGGGACGGACCAGAGCCGAAGGGCCCGCCGGTGAGGGTCGAAAGCCGCGAGACCGGCTGAGATGGGGACCAAAGGCACTGGTCAGCGACCTACTCGGTGAGGCATCGTCGAGAGCGGGGGCCAGATCAGGACGCGAGAGGACGGCGAGATCCCCATGACCACCACCCCGTCGATACCGCACCGCTCGGCCCGACGACGGACGCGAAGCGCACTCCGTCCGGGACTGTCGGATATTGCCAGCGCGCTCACCGACGAACTCGTCGGCAGCGGGACGACACCGCTGGCGCGGAGCGAGGTCACCGTCGAGGTGGTCGTCGCCCTGCGGGATCTGCAAGGCTCGGTGGCGGCCGAAGCGTTGCCCGAGATGGCGTTCCGGCTCGCGGCCTACCGGCTGTCCCATCCTGTAACCCGGGGAAGCGCCGCCGGATGAACGCGCCGAGACTCGCGCGAGCGCCGGACCTGAGGGGTCAGTGCGGGAGCCACGGTATGACGGGAAGGTCACGCGGCCCGGCCTCGATGAGTGCGATCACCTCGGTCTCGCTGACCGGATCGCCACCCCAGGCGTCGACCCCGACGTTGATCATTCGGCCCTGTTGCCGCCACGAACCATGGACGTGCCCGCACAGCAGCCACGACCCGTCATCGGGCACCCGCCACGGCGCGAACTTGTCGTCGATGACCTCGCCGTGCCGCTGCTCCCGGCCGGCAAGTCGCGGGTCCGCGTACGGGAAATGCGAGACCTGCACCGACTGGCCGTTGCTCAACTTCAGCGACGTGTTCGTCAGCACCAGAGCGGACAGTCGGCACGTGTCGCGGTAGATCTCGACGAACCGTTCGCTGCGGCTGCCGTTGCACGGATGACACCGGTCGTGGTTGCCGGCCACCAAGGTCACGTCGACCGGGATCTGGGCGAGGTGCGGCAGCGAATCCTTCAACGTTCCGAGCGCGACGTCGCCGAGATGCCAGAGCTCATCGCCGTCGTCGAGCATGTTTGCCGCGCGCGCGACCAGGTCCGCATTCATCTCATCGACCGAAGCGTACGGCCGATCGCAGTAGCGAATGATGTTCTGGTGCCCGTAGTGGGTGTCCGACGTGAAGTACCGCATGGCCCCAGCCTGCCCGAGAGCGCCGACCATGACCAAGCCAGCCGGCCGGAGCACTGGGTCGGATGCACGTGCCGCTCGGTGCGGGTCGCCGCGCCGCGCTGGCGGTATCCGCCGGTCCCGAAGGCTGTATGGGGCACACTGAGATCCGTGCCGGCACCTGACGAGATCGAAGGACTCTACGAGTCGCTCATCACGCGGTCGTTACGTGCCCGATTGGATGCTCTCCACCGATGGCGGGCGGCGACCGGTGTGGTCGACGAAGCCGATCAACCCCACGTGCTCGCCCGCTACGTCTATGACGAGGCGGTGCGGCGGCTGGCGGCGATGCGCCGGCCCGCGGACCGGGTGGCCGCGGTGAACGACGTCATACGCACCCTGGCCGATTCGGCGGACGACGTTGAGTCCCCGCCGCAGCAACTCCTCCGTCTGGCCGCGCCGCTCGGCCCCGGGGGCGATCAGATCGGGAACATGAACAGACGGCCGAGCACACCTCTGTCCGACGCTGCGCTATTGACCAATGCGAAGGGCGAGCCGAGCCTTGGTACCGAGCTGCATGCCGAGATCGACACCGCGGACCGAGTCGACCTGCTGTGCGCGTTCGTCAAGTGGCATGGATTGCGGCTACTGGAAGCCCCGCTGACGCGATTGCGCGGACGAGGGGCGCCGCTGCGCGTCATCACCACGACGTATCTCGGGGCGACTGAACGCGCCGCGCTGGACCGCCTGGTCAACGATTTCGGCGCTGAGGTGCGGGTACAGTACGACGCTCTGCGCACCCGGCTGCATGCCAAGGCCTGGTTGTTTCACCGCGACACCGGTTTCGACACTGCCTATGTCGGATCGTCAAACCTTTCCCGGGCCGCGCTGCTCGACGGGGTGGAGTGGAACGTCCGGCTATCCGGAATCGGAACACCGTCCCTGGTGCAGAAGTTCGCCGCGACATTCGATACCTATTGGAATGACTCGAGTTTCGAGGTCTACGAACAGCAGCGAGATCGAGACAGACTCGATGATGCATTGGCGGCGGCGGGTGGGCGTGCAGGTGGGCGCCGGCTGACGATCTCGCTGTCCGGATTGCAAGTGCGTCCGTATCCGTATCAGGAGGAGATCCTGGACGCTGTCGCCGCCGAACGCATCGTCCATGACAGGCACCGCAACCTCATCGTGGCCGCCACCGGTACCGGCAAGACCGTCATCGCCGCACTCGATTACCGGCGGCTCATCGAAATGGCCGGCGGCGTGCGACCGCGGCTGCTGTTCGTCGCGCACCGCAAGGAAATCCTCGACCAGTCGCTGCGCACCTACCGCGAAGTGCTGGCCGATGCCTCGTTCGGCGAGACCTACGTCGCCGGCAGTCGTCCGGAGCGCTGGCAGCAGGTGTTTGCGAGCGTCCAGGCATTGAATTCGTACGGCGTCGACGCCATCCCGGCCGACGGATTCGACATCGTCGTCATCGACGAGTTTCACCACGCCGCGGCTGCCACCTACCGGCGGATACTCGATCACCTGCGCCCGCGGGAGCTTCTCGGCCTCACCGCGACCCCGGAGCGGTCCGACGGATACGATGTCCGCGCCCTTTTCGGCGGGCGTACTGCCGCCGAACTGCGACTCTGGGATGCACTTGGCGCTGACCTGCTCTGCCCATTCCACTACTTCGCCGTCGCCGACGGGACTGACCTGAGCCAACTGACCTGGAGACGCGGAAGCTATGACGAGGCGCAACTGTCGCACGTCTACACCGGCAATCGGGCGCGCGCCGAAATCATCCTGCGGACCGTGCGCGACAAGGTGCTCGACCCTGGTCAGATGCGCGCCCTGGGCTTTTGCGTCGATGTGGCGCACGCCAACTCAATGGCGCAGATCTTCCAGGACGCCGGCATCCCGGCGGCCGCGATTAGCGGACACACACCGCAGCGCCAGCGGGCGGCGACACTTCGCGGGCTGCGTGACCGTTCCATCGCCATCGTGTTCTCCGCCGATGTGCTCAACGAAGGCCTGGACATCCCCGACATCGACACCATCCTGCTGCTCCGCCCCACGGAGAGCGCCACCATCTTCCTGCAACAACTCGGCCGCGGACTCCGCCGCACACCCACCAAACCGGTGCTGACGGTCCTCGACTTCGTCGGCCACCAGCACCAGCACTTCTCCTGGGACCGGAAACTGCGCGCCTTGACCGGGCTGACCCGGCGCCGCGTTCAGAGCGCCGTCGAGCGCGGGTTCCCATTCCTGCCCGCCGGATGCCAAATCGTGCTGGATCGTCAGGCCCAGCAGTCGATTTTGGAGAACCTGAGGCGTCAGGTATCAGGGCGGTGGGCGCAGGTCGTCGACGAATTGCGCAGCTACGGAGATCAGGATCTGCAGACGTTCCTGCGGGAATCCGGCCTAGACCTCGCGGACATCCTACGGCGCGGGACGCGATCCTGGACTGAGCTGCGTCGGGACGCCGGTCTGGATACCAGTGGTGCCGGTCCGCACGAGCGGGCGCTCCTTAGGCGGGTGCGCGCGGTTGCCCACGTCGACGACGCCGACCGGGCCCGCGCCTACAGCCGGATTCTGCGTGACGAGGGTCCGGGCTCCGGCGTCCTGACGGAGGCGGAGCGCCGGCTGGCGACGATGCTGTTCTTCTCGCTGTGGCCGGACGGCGGCGGATTCGACAGCGTGGCCGACGGACTCGACGCGTTGCGCGGCGAGCCGGCCGTGCGGCACGAGCTGGCGGCCGTTATCGACCTCTCATTCTCTGCTGCGCGGCGGCTCACGCCCACGCTAGCGGGGCCGTTGTCGAAGCTGCAGCTGAGGATCCATGCCCGATATCAGCGCGAGGAGATCCTCGCGGCACTCGGCTATTCCTCGATGACGCGGCGGCCCAGCTCGTTCCGCGAAGGGGTGCTCCACATCCCGCACCCGCCGATCGACGCGTTCTTCATCACCCTGAAGAAGTCGGACGCGGATTTCTCACCCACCACGATGTACCGGGATTACCCGATCAGCCCGACGCTGTTCCATTGGGAGAGCCAGTCCACGACGACGGCCGCTTCGCCGACCGGGCAGCGCTACGTTACCGGTGCGAGCACGGTGCTGCTGTTCGTCCGCGAGGAGAGGCGGGACGACCTCGGTACCGCACCCTATCTGTTCCTCGGCCCCGCAGCGTATGTCAGTCACCAGGGTGAGCGGCCGATCGCCATCACTTGGCGGCTCCAGTACGCGATGCCAGCGGACTTCTTCCACCTCGCGACGGTCGCCGCGCAGTGAGGGTCGCGATGTCACGGTTAATCGCGCGGCCGTCACGGTCGCACCCTGAGGATCGTGCCCGTCATGTCGCTGGGCATGCTCCAGCCCAGATGTGCCGCGGTCCGCGCCCTACGCCGCGACCTCCGCCGCGCCGTCGCCGACCCGCTCGGACTGCCGCAGGTCCGCCGGCGTGAGCGGGCCGCTCATGCGCAGCGGGCCGTCGGTCAAGTAGCGCACGTAGGCGTACGGAGTGAAGAACGCGGGCATCGTCTCCTCCAGCGCCGCGTGCCGGAGAATGTCCACCGCGGCAGCGATCTCGCGTTCCGAGCCCCACTGGTCGGTGGCGGCCAGCCGAGTGGCCTCGTCATCGATCACCGACCTCACCATCTCCCGGGTGATGACGGTTCCGTCCGCGGTCGCACGTCGCGTCGCAATCCACTGCCACAGCTGAGCGCGGGAGATCTCCACGGTGGCGGCGTCCTCCATCAGCCCGTCGATGGCCACCGCGCCCGACCCGCCGACCCACCGGGAGAGGTAGCGCAGGGCGGCCGAGACGTTGGCGCGGACGCCGCCCAGGCTCACCTCGCCGGCGCTCGCCGTGGTGAGCTCGGCCGCTGACACGCCGGGGTCGTCCGCCGCGGCGTCCCGCTGGTCCGGCCGTCCGGCCAGCACGTTCTCGAACGCGGCGCGGCAGGTGGAGACCAGGCCCGGGTGCGCCACCCATGAGCCGTCGAAGCCGTCCCCGGCCTCGCGCTCCTTGTCGGCGCGCACCTGCTGCAACGCGTGCGCCGTGGCCTCCGGGTCCGAACGATCCGGCACGTTCGCCGCCATCCCGCCGATCGCGTGCGCGCCCCGCCGGTGGCAGGTGGCGACCAGCAGCCGGGTGTAGGCGCGCAGGAACGGCGTCGTCATGGTGACAGTCGCGCGATCCGGCAGCACGAACTCGGCGCCGCGCTGTGCGTAGGTGCGGATGTAGGAGAAGATGTAATCCCAGCGGCCCGCGTTCAGCCCGGACGAGTGCTCGCGCAGCTCGTAGAGGATCTCGTCCATTTCCAGTGCGGCGGGCAGTGTTTCGATCAGCACCGTGGCCCGAATGGTGCCGCGCGGGATGCCCATTAGCTGCTGCGCCAGGACGAAGACGTCGTTCCACAGCCGCGCTTCCAGATGCGACTCGAGCTTGGGCAGGTAGAAGTACGGCCCGGCGCCGGAGTCGATCAGCTGCTGCGCGTTGTGGAAGAAGTACAGCCCGAAATCCACCAGCGACGCGGACAGTGGGCGCGAATCGATCGACAGATGCTTCTCGCACAGATGCCAGCCGCGGGGACGGAGCACCACCGTCGGGGTGTGCTCGCCGACCCGATATTCCTTGCCGTTCTCGTCGGTGAAGTCGATCCGGCCGCGCAGCGCGTCGTGCAGGTGCAGTTGGCCCTCGATGACGTTGCGCCAGGTCGGCGCGGTGGCGTCCTCGAGGTCGGCCATCCACACGTCGGCGCCGGAGTTGAGCGCGTTGACGGTCATCTTGCGGGTGGCCGGCCCAGTCATCTCGACCAGCCGTCCCTCCAGGCCCGGCGCCGGGTCGGCCACCTGCCACGCCGGGTCGGTGCGGATGGCCGCCGTCTCCGGCAGGAAGCGAAGGTCGACACCGGCGGCGATGCGTCGGGCGCGCTCGCGACGGGCGGCCAGCAGGTCGGCGCGTCGGCCGGCGAACGCGCCGTCCAGCCGAGCGAGGAACGCCAGCGCCTCCGGGGTGAGGATCTCGTCGAAGCGGTCGTGCATCCGGCCGCGAACGGTGGGTGTGGTCAGCGGAATCGTCATGGTCGATCGTCCTTCGTCATGGTCGATGCTGGGCATCGGAAGTCGGGGGAGTGGTGGTCAGAACTGCTCGGACTCGGTCGATCCGGCCAGGGCGAGGGTTCCGGAGCGCGGGTTGATCGCCGTCGAGACGCGGTCGAAGTAGCCGGTGCCCACCTCGGCCTGATGCTTCACCGCGGTGTAACCCCGTGCCTCATCGGCGAACTCGGCCTGCTGCAGCTCGACGTAGGCGCTCATGCCGCGCTCCGCGTAGCCGTGTGCCAGGTGGAACATCGAATGGTTGATCGAGTGGAAGCCGGCCAGCGTGATGAACTGGAACCGGTAGCCGAGGTCCCCGAGTTCCTCTTGGAACGCGGCGATCTCGGTCTCGCTGAGGGCGGCACGCCAGTTGAACGACGGGGAGCAATTGTAGGCGAGCATCTTGCCGGGGAAGTCCCGATGCAGCTCCGCGGCGAACTCGCGCGCCAGTCCGAGGTCCGGGGTGCCGGTCTCGACCCAGATCAGGTCCGCGAACGGGGCATAGGCGCGCGCCCGGGCCAGCACCGGTTCGATGCCGTTGCGCACCCGGTAGAAGCCCTCGCCGGTGCGTTCGCCGGTGCAGAACTCCGCGTCCACCGGGTCGATGTCGCTGGTCAGCAGCGTGGCGGCCAGCGCATCGGTGCGCGCCACGACCAGCGTCGGCGTGCCGCAGATGTCGGCGGCGAGCCGGGCGGCGTTGAGCGTGCGGACGTGCTGGGCGGTGGGCACGAGCACCTTGCCGCCGAGATGCCCGCACTTCTTCTCCGATGCCAGTTGGTCCTCGAAGTGCACCCCGGCGGCGCCGGCCGCGATCATCGCCTTCATCAGCTCGAACGCGTTCAGCGGCCCGCCGAATCCGGCCTCGGCGTCGGCGACGATCGGCACCAGGTAGTCGATGGCCCCGCCGGGATCGTCGCTGGACCAGGCGATCTGGTCGGCGCGGAGCAGCGCGTTGTTGATCCGGCGCACCACGGCCGGCACCGAGTTCGCCGGGTACAGCGACTGGTCCGGGTAGGTCTGGCCCGCGAGGTTCGCGTCGGCGGCCACCTGCCAGCCGGACAGGTAGATCGCCTCCAGACCGGCCTTGACCATCTGCACGGCCTGGTTGCCGGTCAGTGCGCCGAGCGACGGCACGAACGGTGTGGTGGTCAGTTGCCGCCACAACCGCTCCGCGCCGAGCCGGGCCAGCGTGTGCTCCTCGACGACGCTGCCGCGCAGGGAGATCACGTCCTGGGCATCGAAACTGCGACGGATGCCGTTCCATCGCGGGTCGCTGGCCCACTGCTGGCGCAATGCGGCGGCGGCGTTGCTGCGGGCCCCGTGCTGGCGGAGTCCGGCTGTCGTGCTGCGGTCGTCCCCGGCCGGGTATGACGCAGCAGCGGTCTGCTGGTCGTCGGCGGAGTGCCCGTGGCCCGGAGTGCTCAGTGTCGCGGTCATGCGTGCGTTCCCCTTACATCGTGGTGGTCGCCCGGCCGGGCGACCACCGTTCTGGGTCGGTGGCCAGCGAACGGGCGTCGCGGCGATGGGCCGGAGACCGTGCTGACCGACAGTCGTGAAGAACGTGTGACATTGACGATCGGGCATCCGACCGCGCGATTTCCAGAAGTTTCAATGTGAAGAACTGCGATTCTTGCGTTAGTGTGCAGCAATGATGCAACGTGGGTCACAGTCGTCATTGCTCCCCGGTTCGTCCGCCCAGCAGGTCGAACCGATCGCCATGGGCCGCCGGCTCCGGCACCTGCGCCGCGCGGCGCGGATGACCCTGGACGATCTCGCGGCCGCGACCGGGATGTCCGCGTCGGCGCTATCGCTGATCGAGAACGGGCGCCGCGAACCGAAGCTCACGGCGCTGGCGCAACTCGCCGCCGCACTCGGCGTCGAGATGACCGACGTGCTCGATGCCCGGCCGCCCAGCCGGCGGGCCGCGCTGGAGATCGCACTCGAACGCATCCAGCGGTCCCCGTCATTCGCGGCCCTCGGCGTGCCCGCGGTGCGAATGGGGCCGCGGCTGCCGACGGAGGCGCTCAGCGCGCTGGTGGCGTTGCACGCGAAACTCGCCGACGTGCAGGCCGAACGCGCGGCGACACCGGAACAGGCCCGTCGCGCCAACGCCCAGCTGCGCGAGGACATGCGGCGGCGCGGCAACTACTTCCGCGACATCGAGCGCGAGGCCGCCGCGTTGCTGACGGCGACCGGCTACGAGTCCGGCCCGATCACCCGCACCGTGGTGGACCGAATGGCGGCGCATCTGGGTTTCGGACTGGTGCACTGTTCCGACCTGCCGTCATCGACCCGCTCGGTCACCGATCTGAAGAACCATCGGATCTATCTGCCGCAGCCGAGCGCCGCGCAGCACGACGCGCGCTCCCTGGTGCTACAGGCACTTGGCGCCGTCGTGCTCGGTCACACGCCGCCAGCCGACTATGCCGAGTTCCTCCAGCAGCGCGTCGCCATCAACTATTTCGCTGCCGCGCTGCTGATCCCGGAGCGCGGCGCGGTAGCGCTCCTCCGAGACGCCAAGGCGCGCAGGGACATCGCCATCGAGGACCTGCGCGACGCGTACGCCGTCTCCTATCAGACGGCGGCGCACCGGTTCACCAACCTGGCCACCGAGCACCTGGACATCCCCGTGCACTTCATGCGCATCTCCTCGTCCGGCATCATCTACAAGGCGTACGAGAACGACGGTGTGCATTTCCCGATGGACGTCACGGGAGCCATTGAGGGCCAACGGGTCTGCCGCTACTGGACCGCGCGGCAGGTCTTCGAACAACCCGATGCGTCCATCGCCTACGAGCAGTACACCGATACGCCGTCCGGAACCTACTGGTGCACGTCCGTCGTCGACCGCACCCGCGACGGCGTGTTCTCGGTGAGCGTGGGGGTGCCGTACGTGCACGTCAAGTGGATGCGCGGGCGTGACACCACGGCGCGTTCCCGATCGTCGTGCCCCGATCCGGAATGCTGCCTGAACCCGCCGAGCGGCCTGGCGCGACGATGGGATGGGATGGCCCGCCCCAGCGCCCGGGTGCACTCCCACCTGCTCGCCGCGATGCCGCCGGGGGTCTATCCGGGCGTCGACGACACCGAGGTGCTGCGCTTCCTGGAACGACACGCCGACTGA
>CAZIIX010000018.1:0-19303 GCA_964539345.1 uncultured Actinomycetes bacterium
CGGGTGCGCCAGGTCCAGGTTCCAGTCGGTGTCGGTGGTGCCGATGATCCAGTGCGCCTTCCACGGGATGACGAACAGCACGCTCTTCTCGGTGCGCAGGATCAGCCCGGTCTCGCTGGGGATGCGGTCGCGCGGCACCACCAGGTGGATCCCCTTGGAGGCGCGCACCCGGAACCGGCCCCGGCTCCCGGACAGGTTCTGCAATTCGTCGGTCCACACGCCGGTCGCGTTGATCACCACGCCCGCCGACACCGCTGCCTCCACTCCGGTCTCGATGTCCCGGACCCGCACGCCGGTGATCCGGTCCGCCTCCCGCGCGAATCCGATCACCTGCGTGGAGGCCTGGATGACGGCGCCGTACGCGGCGGCCGTGCGCGCCACCATCATCGTGTGCCGGGCGTCGTCGACCTGGCCGTCGTAGTAGCGGACCCCGCCGACCAGGGCGTCCTTGCGCAGCGCCGGGCACAGCCGCAGCGCACCGGCCCGTGTGAGCTGCTGGTGGCGCGGCACCGAGCGTGCTCCGCCCAGCCGGTCGTAGAGCTGCAGCCCGGCCTCGACGTACGGCCGCTCGACGACGCGGGTGCGCAGCGGGTAGAGGAACGAGACCGGCTGCGCCAGGTGGGGGCACAGCCGGGTGAGCATCAGCTCCCGCTCGGCCAGCGCCTCGCGCACCAGGCCGAACTCGAGCATCTCCAGGTAGCGGAGCCCGCCGTGGAAGAGCTTCGAGGAGCGTGACGACGTTCCGGACGCCAGGTCGCGCGCCTCGACCAGTGCGACGGACAGCCCGCGGGTGACCGCGTCGAGTGCGGCTCCGGCACCGACGACCCCGCCGCCGATGACGACGACGTCGAACGAGCCCCCGTCCAAGCGGTCGACGTTGTCGGCCCGCTCCGCCGGGCCCAATCGCGAACCCCGGGTCACCGCGTTGCTCACCGGCCGGTCGCCCTCCCCGTCGTGTGTGACAGTCATCTTCTGGCACCATCTGGCGCGCCCTCGGCGGGCGGCAGATCTGCATTCACGCTACCGTCCGACTGCCGGGCGACGAAAGCCTGCCGCGCCATGGCGAAAGCGGAGGAGGGGACCCATGCCGAACGCCCAGTACGTGGCCGCGGTCGATCAGGGGACGACGTCGACACGGTGCATCCTGTTCGACCAGGCGGGCCGGATCGTCTCGGTCGGGCAGCGCGAGCACCGGCAGTCGTTCCCGCGCGCCGGCTGGGTCGAGCACGACCCGGCGGAGATCTGGCGCAACACGGGCATTGTCGTTGCCGAGGCGATGTCGGCGGCCTCCGCCTCCGCCGCGGACGTCGCCGCCGTGGGTATGACGAATCAACGGGAGACGACCATCGTCTGGGACCGGCACACGGGCGAGGCGATCCACCCGGCCATCGTCTGGCAGGACACCCGCACGGACACCGTCTGCCGGGAGCTCGGCGGACTGGGCGGCGGCGCGGACCGCTACCGCGACCGGGTCGGCCTGCCGCTGGCGACCTACTTCGCCGGGCCGAAGATCCGCTGGATCCTCGATCACGTCCCCGGCGCGCGGGAGCGGGCCGAGTCCGGCGAACTGCTGGCCGGAACCGTCGACAGCTTCCTGGTCTGGTGGCTGACCGGCGGACCCGGGACCGGCCGGCACGTCACGGATGTGACCAACGCGTCCCGCACGATGCTGATGGATCTGCGCGAGCTGCGCTGGGACGAGCGGATCGCCGAGGAGTTCGGGGTGCCGGTGCGGATGCTGCCGGAGATCCGCTCCAGCTCCGAGGTCTACGGCACGGTCGCGGGCTCCCGCGCGGTGCCGGGTACCGACCCGGCCGCGCCGGTGATCGCCGGCTGCGACGAGCTCGCCGGGGTGCCCATCGCCGGGATCCTCGGCGACCAGCAGGCCGCCACGTTCGGGCAGGCCTGCCTGGACCCGGGCGAGGCCAAGAACACCTACGGCACGGGCAACTTCATGCTGATGAACACCGGCACGACCCCGGTGGTCAGCGAGCACGGACTGCTCACCACGGTCTGCTACCGGTTGGGGGACGCCCCCGCCGTGTACGCGCTGGAGGGTTCGATCGCGGTGACCGGATCGTTGGTGCAGTGGCTGCGCGACAACCTGGGCATCATCTCCGACGCGGCGCAGATCGAGGAGCTGGCGCTGTCCGTCCCGGACAACGGCGGGGCGTACGTCGTTCCCGCGTTCTCCGGGCTGTTCGCACCGTATTGGCGCTCGGACGCCCGCGGCGTCATCGTCGGCCTGACCCGGTTCATCACCAAGGCGCACCTGGCCCGAGCGGTGCTCGAGTCGACGGCGTTCCAGAGCCGCGAGGTCGCCGACGCCATGGCGGCGGATGCCGGCGTCGGCCTGACCACGCTCAAGGTGGACGGCGGCATGGTCGTCAACGCCACGCTGATGCAGTTCCAGGCCGATGTCATCGGGGTGCCGGTCGTGCGCCCGGTCGTGACGGAGACAACGGCGCTGGGCGCGGCCTATGCCGCGGGCCTGGCGGCCGGATTCTGGTCGGACACCGCCGAGATTCGCGACCATTGGGCCGAGGACCGGCGCTGGGAGCCCCAGATCGACGAGGACGAGCGCGGCCGCTTGATGGCCCAGTGGCGCAAGGCCGTGACGCGCACGTTCGACTGGGTGGACGAGCCCGCCGAGTGAGCCGGCCTCACCCCAGGTCGTCGGCCGCCATCAGCTGCCGGGCCAGTTCGGTGATCGACCCGGACAACGATGGATAGACGCTGAACGTGTAGGCGAGGTTCTTTGCCGTTAGCCGGTTCTGCACCGCGACGGCGACCGGCAGGATCAGCTCGGACGCCTCCGGTCCGACCACGACGCCGCCCACGACGATGCCCGTCGCCGGGCGCACGATCAGTTTGACGAAGCCGTGTTCGAGCTCACGCATCTTGCCACGCGGATTCGTGCCCAGCGGCAGCATCAGGACCCGGGCCGGCACCGTGCCAGCGTCGACCTCCGCCTGCGACACCCCCACCGTCGCGATCTCCGGGTGGGTGAACACGTTGGCGGACACCAGTTTCCGCTTCAGCGGCGGCGCGCCCTCGCCGAGTGCGTGCCACATCGCGATGCGGCCCTGCATCGCGGCCACGGACGCCAGCATCAACACCCCGGTGCAGTCCCCGGCGGCGTAGATGCCCGGCACCGTCGTGCGCGAGACCCGGTCGACCTCGATGAACCCACCGGGCCCGAGCCCGCACCCGGCCTTGTCCAGACCGATGTCCGTGGTGTTGGGCACCGACCCCACCGTCATCAGTGCGTGCGAGCCGCGGATCTCCTCGCCGTCGGTGAGGGTGACCACGACCCCACCGCCGTCGCGGCGAACGGCAGCGGCGCGGGAACGCTTCGCGATCGTCACCCCTCTGGCGGCGAACACCGCCTCGATCACCGCCGCGGCGTCCGCGTCCTCGCCGGGCAGCACCCGGTCGCGACTGGAGACCAGGGTCACCCGGACGCCCATTTCGGTGTAGGCAGAAGCGAATTCGGCGCCGGTCACACCCGAGCCGATCACGATCAGGTGCTCCGGTAGCTCCGCCAGCCCGTACACCTGCCGCCACGTCAGGATCCGTTCGCCATCCGGTACCGCGTCCGGCAGCACCCGGGGCGTCGCGCCGGTGGCGACCAGCACGATGTCGGCGTCCAGCGTCTCCGGCTGGCCGTCATGGGGGTGGACGCGCACCCGGTGGAACGCCCAGCCCGGCTCCGTGTCGGCCAGTTCCGCCGTGCCGTACCGGATGTCGACCCCCTGCTCGACCAGCCGCGCGGTGATGTCGTCGGCCTGCGCCGCGGCCAGCGTCGCCACCCTCCGGTGCACGGCGCCGACGTCCACCGTCACGGATTCGGGCGGGACCACGATCCCGAGCCGGTCGGCCTGGCGCACCGCCGTCCGCGCGCCGGCGGACGCGATGAACGTCTTCGACGGGACGCAGTCCGCCATCACGCAGGCTCCGCCCGGCCGATCGCGCTCGACGAGCGTGACGTCGCCGCCGTACTGCGCGGCCACCAGCGCGGCCTCGTAGCCCGCCGGCCCCCCGCCCATGATCACAATCCTGGTCACGCTGGCGCCCTTCTCCCCGTGGTCGTCCGCTGTGTCCGGTGCGGCGCGCGTCCCTCCGCCTGCCGGCACCCCGTGATGACCACGCTAGATGGCCGTCGTGGCGGCCGCCGCAGACGGGCTCGACAAGTCGGTCAACGCCGTGAGCGCCGTGTGCACCATGGCTCGGATGCCGGCCGGAATCGCCCGTTCGTCGATGCGGAAGTCGGGGGTGTGCAGATCGACCTGGTCCGAGACTCCGTCCCAGACACCCAGCCGGGCGAGTGCGCCCGGCACATGGTCGAGCAGGAACGCGAAGTCCTCGGCGCCGGTGGATTGCGGCGCGTCGGCAACCGCGCCCGGCCCCAGGGCCGCCGTCACCGCTCGCCGGAGGGTCGCCACCGACGCCGGGTCGTTGACCACCGGGGGTACCCCGGGAGTGTGCCGCAGCTCGAACCGGGCGCCGGTGGGCGCGAGAAGTTCCTCCACCAGCCGGGCCAGCAGCGTCTGCGACTGCTCCCAGGCGTCGCGGTCCAGCACCCGCAGGGTCCCGCTGAGCACGCCGCGGCGCGGGATCACGTTGAACGTCTCCCCGGCGTCCACCGCGCCCCACACCAGCGTCGCGCCGGCGCGCGGGTCCAACCGGCGCGCCAGCAGTGCCGGCAGCTGGGTGGCGACCCGGGACAGCGCGCCGATCAGGTCCACGGTCAGGTGGGGGCGGGAGGTGTGCCCGCCGGGGCCGGACAGCTCCAGCGTGACGATGTCGGTCGCGGAGGTGATCGGGCCGACCCGCAGGCCGATCCGGCCGACGCGGACCTCCGGGTCGCAGTGCAGCGCATACGCACGGGCGACGCCGTCGATCGCGCCCGCGTCCACCAGTTGCCGGGAGCCCTCCATGACCTCCTCGGCGGGTTGGAACAACAGCCGCACCCGGCCCGGCAGGTTCGGTGCCCGTCGCAGGGCGAGCGCGGCACCGACCAGGACCGCCGTGTGCACATCGTGCCCGCAGGCGTGCGTGACGCCGTCGACCCGCGAGGCATATGGCAACCGGGACATCTCGGTCAGCGGCAGCGCATCGATATCGGCACGCAGCGCGATCGTCGGCCCGGCGGCGTGACCGACCTCGGCGATCAGGCCGGTGCCGCCGGGCAGGATCGTCGACTCGATACCGGCGCGCGCGAGCGTGTCGCGGACGAGCACGGTGGTGCGCGTCTCGCGCAATGACAGTTCCGGGTGGGCGTGGATGTCCCGGCGCAGCTCCACCACGCGCGGAAGGTCGGTGGCCAGGAACGCATCCAACCAGTGCGGCCCCAGGGCGGCACCGGGGTCGTCCACGGCGGCCGGCGATGGCGCGACGGGCTGCGCCGCCGCTGCCCTGGTGGACTGTGCTGTCATCGTCTGCGTCACTCCGTTGCCCCGTCGATTCCACCCCATCGTGCCGCAGCCGCGCAGATGTGATTGGCTCGGCTGTGACGCGCACCACGTTACCCGCCGGTTGCTCGGCCCTTCACCAGCATCCGCGCCCGGACGCATGGGGGTTGCCATGGGTGATGACATCGCCAGCGCCACTTTCACCCGCGAACAGCGCAAGCGGTACCGGGAGAAGGTCCGCCGGTGCCTGGACGTGTTCGAGCGCATGCTCATCGAGCAGAGCTTCGACTTCGATCGCCCGCTGACCGGTCTGGAGATCGAGCTCAACCTGGTCGACGACGGGATGCGGCCCGCCATGGCCAATGCGCAGGTCCTGGACGCGATCGCGGATCCGGCGTACCAGACCGAGATCGGCCGCTACAACATCGAGCTGAACGTGCCACCGCGGCCGCTTCCGGGCGATTCGGCGCTGGAGCTCGAGGGCATCCTGCGCAGCTCGCTCGATCACGCCGACACGATGGCGCGGCGGGAGGACGCGCGGATCGTCATGATCGGCATCCTGCCGACGCTGGAACCGGGCGACCTCGCCGGTGACTGGATGAGCTCCAACCCGCGCTACGAGGCCCTGGACGAGGCGATCTTCGCCGCCCGGCGGGAGGATCTGGAGCTGGAGATCGTCGGCGCCGAGTCGCTGCGCATGTTCTCGCCGACGATCGCCCCGGAATCGGCCTGCACGTCGGTCCAGCTGCATCTGCAGGTGTCGCCGGCGGACTTCGCGGCGAACTGGAACGCCGCACAGATCCTGGCCGGTCCGCAGCTGGCGGTCGGCGCGAACTCCCCGTACTTGTTCGGCAAACGCCTCTGGGCGGAGACCCGCACCGAACTGTTCCTGCAGGCCACCGACACCCGGTCGCCGGAGCTGAAGAACCAGGGGGTGCGGCCGCCGGTGTTCTTCGGCGAACGGTGGATCACCTCGATCTTCGACCTGTTCGAGGAGAACGTGCGCTACTTCCCCGCCCTGCTGCCGGAGACGACCGACGAGGACCCGGAGGCCGAGCTCGCCGCCGGACGCGCGCCGCGGCTGCAGGAGCTGCGGCTGCACAACGGCACCGTCTACCGCTGGAACAGGCCCGTCTATGACGTGGTGGACGGCAAACCCCACCTCCGGGTGGAGAACCGCGTGCTGCCGGCCGGCCCCACCGTGGTCGACGTGATGGCGAACGCGGCGTTCTACTACGGCGCCCTTCGGATGCTGGCCGCGGACGAGCGCCCGGTGTGGACGCAGATGAGCTTCGACGCCGCGCACTCGAACTTCGCCGAGGGGGCGCACCGCGGGGTGGACGCGGTGTTCTATTGGCCGGGGATCGGCTCCGTGCCGTGGGACGAGCTGCTGCTACGCCGGCTGCTGCCGCTGGCGGATGAGGGCCTGTCCCGCTGGGGGGTCTCGGTGGCGGTGCGCGACCGCTATCTGACGATCATCGAGGAGCGCTGCAAGCGGCGCGTCAACGGCGCGTCGTGGCAGGTGGCCGCGACCCAGGGATTCGAGGAACGCGGCCTGACGCGCGACAAGGCGTTGGTGGCCATGCTCCGCTTGTACTCGGAGGGGATGCACGCCAACGCGCCGGTGCACACCTGGGATCTGCCGTAGCGCACCCGCTCCCGGCATGTGTTGCCGAGCGACTGTGACGCATTTGGCCGTTCGGCGACGCGCCGGGGGCGCGGTTGGTCGATAGTCTCGGGCTATGAGTGATCGTGCTGACAGCGACCACGTCCGCGCCGCCGAGCGGGACTGGGCGGCGGCCGCCGCGACCGTGCTGCGCAAGGCGGGCCGGCTTCCGGCCGGGGCGCCGGACGAGGAGGCGTGGGAGCGGTTGTCGCGCAGCACGGTCGAGGGTATGACGGTGCCTGCGCTGGGCACCCCGCGGCGCGCCGCCGATCTCGCCACAGCCGCGGCATCGGCCTCGCCCGCCGGCAGCGCCCCGTTCCTGCGGGGTGCGCCCCGCGAGGTGGCCGCCTCCGGCGGCGCCGCCGACTGGGACGTGCGGGCCCTGATCGACGACCCCGACCCGGACGCGGCGCAGCGCGCGGCACTGGGCAATCTCGAGGGCGGGGCGACGTCGCTGTGGATCCGCGTCGGCCCGCGGCGCGGCACCGCCCCGGGTGATCTGGGGTCCGTGCTCGCCGGGGTGCGCACCGACCTGGCCGCCGTCATGGTCGACGCCGGAGGGGATGCGGAGGCGACGGTGGCCGCGGGGCAGGTCCTCGGCGACGCGGCCGCCGCATCAACGGCAACGCTGCACCCGGGCAGCACACTCGGGTTCGACGGCATCGGCGCGCTGGCGCGCGCGGCGCTGCGGCCCGCACCCGGGGCGGGCCCCGCGGCGGGGACGGACGGGCTGGTCGAGGTGGTGCGGCTCGCGGACCGGCTGGCGATCGGCGCGGTGACGGTCGACGCCGTCGCCGCGCACGAGGCCGGGGCCGGCGATGCCGGCGAGGTGGGCTACGCGCTCGCCGTCGGCGCGGAGTACCTGCGCGCGCTGACCGGACTGGGCCTGGACGTCGACACCGCCTGCGGCCTCATCGATTTCCGGTACGCCGCGACCGACGACCAGTTCCTGACGATCGCCAAGCTGCGCGCGGCCCGCCTGGCCTGGCACCGCGTCGCGGAACTCTCCGGTGCCGCGACGGACGCCCGCGCCCAGCGCCAGCACGCGGTGACCTCCCCGGCGATGGCCACCCGCTACGACCCGTGGGTGAACATGTTGCGCGCCACCATCGCCACGTTCGCCGCCGCGGTCGGCGGCGCCGACGCGATCACGGCACTGCCGTTCGACGCCACGCTCGGTGTCCCGGACGAGTTCGGGCACCGGATGGCGCGCAACATCTCGGCACTGTTGATGGGCGAATCCCACGTGGGCGCGGTGCGGGACCCGGCCGGCGGCGCCCACGCGGTGGAGATGCTCACCGCCGAGCTCGCCGAGGCCGCATGGCAGGAGTTCGGCGCGATCGAGGCCGCCGGCGGGGTCGCCGCCGCGCTCGCGGACGGCTCGCTGGCGGACCGGATCGGCCGCACCCGGGCCGAGCGCGCCCGACGCATCGCCAGCCGGCGCCGGCCGATCACCGGCGTCAGCGAATTCCCGAACCCGGCGGAGTCGGCCGGGACGCTCCCGGCCAGGCGCGCGGCCTCCGCGCAGGACGCCCCGCCGACCGGTGCGGACGTCACCGCCGGGGCTCTGCCGCCCTTCCGGCGCTGGGCCGCGCCGTTCGAGGATCTCCGCGACACTCCGCCGGGCGGGCCCGTGGTGCTGGTCACCGTCGGGAGCGAGGCGGCCGCGGCGGCGCGGCTGCTGTTCACCCGGAACCTGCTCGCCGCCGGCGGGATCCGCGTCGTCGAGGCGCCGCCCGGTGCCGACGCTGCGGCCGTGGTGCGCGAGAACGCCGCCGCGACCGTCATGTTCGCCGGGGCCGACCAGGACTACGCCGGGCGGTTGCGCGACCTCGCCGAGCAGGTCCGGGGCGCAGGCGCGCGGACCGTGCTGGTGGCCGGGCGCCCCGCAGCCGTCTCCGAGCTGCCCGACGGCGTCATCGACACCGCCGTGGCAGCCGGTGACGACATGCTGGCATTCCTGCGCTCGGTCCGGCACACGCTAGGAGGCACCCGATGACCGTCCCGGAATCGTTCGCCGGCATTCCGCTGTTCGCCGCGCCGGGCGCGCCCGACCCCTCCCGCGGGTCGGCCGACACGTCGTCATCGCCGACGTCGTGGACGTCCCCCGAGGGCATCGACATCCGTCCCGCGTACACGGCGGGCGACCTGGCTGGCATCGATCACCTGGACAGCCTTCCCGGGCTGGCCCCGTACCTGCGCGGGCCCTACCCCACGATGTACACGACGCGGCCGTGGACGATCCGGCAGTACGCGGGATTCTCCACCGCCGAGGAGTCCAACGCGTTCTACCGGCGCAATCTCGCCGCCGGCCAGAAGGGGCTGTCCGTCGCGTTCGACCTGCCCACCCACCGCGGCTACGACTCCGACCATCCCCGAGTGGCCGGCGATGTCGGCATGGCCGGTGTCGCCGTCGATTCCATCTACGACATGCGCCAGCTCTTCGACGGCATCCCGCTGGGCGAGATCAGCGTGTCCATGACGATGAACGGCGCGGTGCTGCCGATCCTTGCGCTGTACATCGTCGCGGCGGAGGAACAGGGCGTGCCGGCCGATCGGCTCGCCGGGACCATCCAGAACGACATCCTCAAGGAGTTCATGGTCCGCAATACCTACATCTACCCGCCGCGGCCGAGCATGCGCATCGTCTCGGACATCTTCGCCTACACGGCGGCGAGAATGCCGCGGTTCAACTCCATCTCGATCTCCGGCTACCACATCCAGGAGGCCGGGGCGACCGCCGATCTGGAGCTGGCCTACACACTCGCCGACGGCGTCGAGTACGTCCGGTCCGGAGTGGCGGCGGGCCTGGAGGTCGATGACTTCGCGCCGCGCCTGTCGTTCTTCTTCGGCATCGGGATGAACTTCTTCACCGAGGTGGCGAAGCTCCGGGCGGCGCGGCTGCTCTGGCACGAGCTGATGACGCAGTTCTCCCCGCGCAACCCGAAATCGTCGATGCTGCGCACGCATTGCCAGACGTCGGGCTGGTCGCTGACGGCGCAGGACGCCTACAACAATGTGGCGCGCACCTGTATCGAGGCGATGGCCGCGACCCAGGGACACACGCAGTCGCTGCACACCAACGCGCTCGACGAGGCGGTGGCGCTGCCGACGGACTTCTCCGCGCGGATCGCGCGCAACACGCAGCTCGTGCTGCAGCAGGAGTCCGGCACCTGCTCGATCATCGACCCGTGGGGCGGGTCCTACTACGTCGAATCTCTCACCGCCGAACTGGCGGCCCGGGCACGCGGCCACATGGCCGAGATCGAGCGGGCCGGTGGCATGGCGGCGGCAATCGACGCCGGCATCCCCAAGCTGCGGATCGAGGAGGCGGCCGCGCGCACCCAGGCCCGCATCGATGCCGGCGCCCAGGCGGTCGTGGGCGTCAACCGTTTCCGCACCGACCAGGAGCAGCCGTTCGAGGTGCTCGCCGTCGACAACGAGTCCGTCCGTGCCGCGCAGATCGCCAAGCTGGAACGGCTGCGGGCCGAACGGGACGAGGCGGCCGTCACGGCCGCGCTGGACGCGCTCACGGCCGCGGCCGCGGCGGACCCGGCCCGCGACGGATCGGACCTAGCGGGCAACCTGCTGGCCCGCTCCGTCGACGCCGCGCGCGCCCAGGCGACCGTCGGCGAGATCTCCACGGCGCTGGAACGGGTCTTCGGGCGACACACGGCCGTCATCCGTACCATCTCTGGCGTGTACCGATCCGAGTCGAGCGGCAGCGACGAGGCGCGGGCCGCCGTCGATGACGTGCTCGCGGCGACCGCGGAGTTCGAACGCGCGCATGGTCGCCGGCCGCGCATCCTGGTCGCGAAGGTCGGCCAGGACGGGCACGACCGGGGGCAGAAGGTGATCGTGACCGCGTTCGCCGACCTCGGATTCGACGTCGACGTCGGGCCGCTCTTCGCCACCCCCGAGGAGGTCGCGCGACAGGCGGTGGACGCCGATGTGCACATCGTCGGTGTCTCGACGCTCGCCGCGGGCCACCTCACCCTGGTGCCCGCGCTCCGGGACGCGCTGGCCGCCGAGGGCCGACCCGACATCATGATCGTCGCCGGCGGCGTCATCCCGCCCGGCGACGTCCAGGCGGTCAAGGACGCCGGCGCGGCCGCCGTCTTCGGCCCGGGAACCGCCATCGCCGCCTCCGCCCGCGGACTGCTCGACGCGTTGAACCAGCGGCTGGCATCCTGACGTGGCCTCGCCGGCCGGCGCTCGCGCCATCGACGTCACCGCCCTCGCCGACGGTGTCCGCCGCGGCGAGCGGGCCGCGCTCTCCCGGGCCATCACCGTGGTCGAGTCCACCCGGGCGGATCACCGACAGGCCGCCCGTGAACTGCTGGACCGGCTGCTGGGGCGGACCGGGACGGCCTGGCGGGTCGGGATCTCGGGCGTCCCGGGCGCCGGGAAGTCCACGTTCATCGAGACACTCGGCGCGATGCTGACCGCCGACGGCCACCGGGTCGGCGTGCTAGCGATCGATCCGTCATCGGTCCGCACCGGCGGATCGGTACTCGGCGACAAGACGAGAATGCCTGCGCTGGCGGCGAATCCGGACGCGTTCATCCGGCCGTCGCCCAGCGCCGGAACGCTGGGCGGGGTGACGCGGGCGACCGCCCAGACCATTCCGCTGCTGGAGGCGGCCGGCTACGACGTGGTGCTGGTGGAAACGGTCGGCGTCGGGCAGTCCGAGACCACCGCCGCGAGCATGGTCGACACGTTCCTGCTGCTCGGGCTGGCGCGCTCCGGCGACCAGCTGCAGGGCATCAAGCGCGGGGTGCTGGAGATCGCCGACGTCATCGCCATCAACAAGGCCGACGGTCCCGGTGAGGCCGATGCCCGCGACGCGGCACGTGAGCTCTCCGGTGCGATGCGGCTGGTCTATGCGGCGGGCCAGGGATGGGTCCCGCCGGTCGTGACCTGTTCCGGCCTGACCGGTGCGGGCGTCGACGAGCTGTGGGAGCTGGTGCGCCGCCATCGCGACCACCTCGGGGACGCGGGCCTGGCCGCCAAGCGGTCCCGGCAACAGTGGGACCTGACCCGCACGCTGGTCACCGACGCCGTGCTGGCCCGGCTGCGCACGTCGCCGGGGGTCGAGCGCACCAGCGCCGCGCTGCGTCCTCGCGTGTTGGACGGCTCGATGACGGCCGTCGCCGCCGCCGACGAGATCCTGGCCGCGTTCGACGATGAGGCGCCCGCGGTCGGCCCGCCGGGCATCGAGCCCGCCGATTGACCGGCCGGCGCGGTCACGGCCGGTGCATCGCCGCGGTCAGCCGCTCTTGCGTCGGAACATGCGCTGGCCGCTCGCGCCGTCGCGCGAGTGCGGCGTCTTCGGGTCGCCGGTGACGCCGGCCGCACCGGCATGGCGCTGTTGACGCTTCCGCTCCAGTGCGGCCCGGAATCGGGCCTTGGTGTCGAGCGGCTGCCCGGCGTCCTGCCCTGCGTCCTGCCCGGCCTCGGGAGCATCCTCGGACGGCGGCACCGGATCGGTAGTCATGGCACCACTGTGACACAGTCGGAGCGGCCTGTCTCCCGGATTTCCGCCGCCGGTCGCCCCGGCGCGGCGCCCGGGTCAGCCGGCGTCCAGCGCCGCCCGCGCGGCGGACAGTCGTGCGATCGGCACCCGATACGGCGAGCAGGACACGTAGTCCAGCCCGATGCGGTGGAAGATCGCGATGGATGCCGGATCGCCGCCGTGTTCGCCGCAGACGCCGACCTTGAGCTTCGGTTTGACGGATCTGCCCTTGTCGCAACCCATCTCGACCAGCTGCGCGACGCCATCGGCGTCCACGGTGGAGAACGGGTTGGTGGCGATGACACCATCGGCGCGATACCGTGCCAGGAACGCGCCCTCGGCGTCGTCGCGGGAGATGCCCAGTGTCGTCTGCGTCAGATCGTTGGTGCCGAACGAGAAGAAGTCGGCGTGGCCCGCGATCTGGTCGGCACACAGCGCGGCGCGGGGCAGTTCGATCATGGTGCCGACGAGGTAGTCGATCCGGCGGCCGGCCGCGTCGAACTCCTCCTCCATCACGCGCTCGACCAGTTCCCGCATCCGGGCGAGTTCCTCGTCGAACGCCACCAGCGGGATCATGATCTCCACCCTCGGATCGTCGCCGGCGGCCGCGACCGCCAGTGCGGCACGGGCGATCGCGCGCACCTGCATCTCCGGGATCTGCGGGTACACCAGGGCCAGTCGGACCCCGCGGGTGCCCAGCATCGGATTCTGCTCGGTCAGTTCGTGGATGCGGCCCAGCAGCGTCTCCGCGTCGTGCAGCTCGTCGGGATCGTCCCCGGCGAGCTGCGCGCGCTGCACGGTCAGTGCCTGATCGACCAGCGACGGCAGGAATTCGTGCAGCGGCGGGTCGAGCAGCCGAATGGTCACCGGCAGTCCGCCCATGGCGGTGAGGATCTCCTCGAAGTCCTGCTGCTGCATCGGCAGGATCTCCGCCAGTGCCCGCGCGCGGTCCTCGTCATTGTCGGCCAGGATCATCCGCTGCACGACGGGCAGCCGGGACTCGTCCATGAACATGTGCTCGGTGCGGCACAGGCCGATGCCCTCCGCGCCGAACTCACGCGCCTTCCGGGCGTCGGCACCGGTGTCGGCGTTCGCTCGCACCCCGAGATCGCGCACGTCGTCCGCCCAGGCCAGCACCTTGCGGAAACTGTCGGTCACCTGCGGTGCGGCCAGCGGAAGGGCACCGGCGAACACCTCTCCGGTCGCCCCGTCGAGCGTGACCACGTCGCCCTCGTGCAGCACCGTGTCGCCGATCCGCACGGTCCGCGCCGCCGCGTCGATGTGCAGCCCGGATGCCCCGGCCACGCATGGTTTGCCCATGCCGCGCGCGACCACCGCGGCGTGCGACGTCATCCCGCCGTGCGCGGTCAACACCCCTTGCGCGGCAATGACTCCCGCGATATCGTCCGGGGTCGTCTCGAACCGCACCAGGATGACGTCGTCCCCGGAGTTCCCCCGCTGCTCGGCCGTCGCCGCATCGAAGACGACCCCGCCGACCGCTGCCCCGGGCGACGCATTGAGTCCGACCGTGAGCGGATCCGCCCTGGTCTTCGCCTCGGGGTCGATCGCCGGGTGGAGCAGCTGGTCGAGCTGGGCGGGTTCGATGCGGCGCAACGCTCCTGCCCGGTCGATCACGCCCTCCTCGACGAGGTCCGCGGCGATCTGCAATGCGGCCGCCGCCGTACGCTTGCCGGTCCTCGTCTGCAGCAGATACAGCTCGCCCTCCTCGACGGTGAACTCGATGTCCTGCATGTCGCCGTAGTGCGCCTCCAGCGTGGCCATCGTGTCGACCAGCTGGCCGAACGCGTGCGGCAGGACGGCCTCCATCTCCGACAGCGGCCGAGGCGTGCGGATCCCGGCGACGACGTCCTCGCCCTGGGCGTTGACCAGGAACTCGCCGTAGAGCTCCTTCGCGCCGGTGGCCGGATTGCGGGTGAAGCACACGCCGGTCGCCGAGGTGTCGCCCCGGTTGCCGAACACCATCTGCATGACATTGACGGCGGTCCCCAGGTCGTCGGGGATCCCGTTGGCGGATCGGTACACCGCCGCGCGCGGGTTGTCCCACGAGGAGAACACGGCGGCGATCGCGCGACGCAACTGCTCGACCGGGTCGGCCGGGAACTCCTCGCCCATGTGTTTGCGCGAGAGTTCCTTGAACACCCCGACGAGCTCCGTCAGGTCGTCGCTGGTGAGTTCGGTGTCCTGTTCGACGCCACGATCCGCCTTCATGGCCCGCAGCGCGTCCTCGTAGACGTACGCCGGTACGCCCTCGACGATCTCGCTGTACATCGCGATGAAACGCCGGTAGGCGTCCCAGGCGAACCGTGGGTTGCCGGCCTCGGCGCCCAATGCCTCGACCGTGTCGTCGCTGATCCCCAGGTTCAGGATGGTGTCCATCATCCCGGGCATCGACACCACGGCGCCGGATCGCACCGACACCAGCAGCGGCCGGGTGACCGAGCCGAGTTCGCGGCCGGTCCGCTCCTGCAGCCGCTCCAGCGCGGCGACCGTCTCGTCCCACAGGCCGTCCGGCCATTCGCCGCCCGCGTCGGTCACGGCGATGCAGGCGGCGGTCGTGACGGTGAAACCGTCCGGAACGGGCACCCCGATCCGTCGCATCTCGGCGACCCCGGCCCCCTTGCCACCCAACAGGGACTTCATCGACATGCCACCATCGGACAGGTCGTAGACGAAGCGCTTGACGGAATCGCTTGCCCCACCTGCCGTCTCGGTGGACTGACGGGTCTCAGGGTCGTCGGTGTGCGGGGTAGTGCTCACGTGTTCCTCCCGGGTGGGGCGTTGACGGGCGACGTTCGTCGACCAGGTCGATCACCCGACTCGCCGCCTCTTCCAGCGCAACATTCGTGGTGTCGATGACGGGGCAACCCAGCCGACGTTGGATCTGATCGGCCTGGTCGATTTCGGCCAAAATAGCCGCAAGGCCGGCGTACTCGCTGTCTGCTGTCTCACGTCCGAGCGCCTTGACCCGGCGCTTTCGGATCTCCAACAACCGGTGGGGATCGATCGTGAGCGCAACGATGCTGTAACGAGCAACCTCGAACAATTGTGGTGGCGGGGTGACTCCGGCGACCAGCGGCACGTTCGCGGTGCGATATCCCAGATAGCCCAGATACATCGACAGCGGGGTCTTGCCGGTGCGGGAGACCCCGACGAGCACGATGTCGGCCTTCGCCAGCCCTTCGGCGTGTTGCCCGTCGTCGTGCTTGACCACGTACTCCATGGCGGCGATGCGCTGGAAGTAGTCCGAGTCCACGCCGACCGGCCGGGCCCGGATCCGCTCCGCCCGGTCGCCGCTCGCCTCCTCCATCACGGCCAGTGCCGGGCCGAGCAGGTCGCAGTGCGGGATGCGCAGCTCGCGGCATCGGTCCTCGACCAGTCCGCGAAGGCCGTCGTCGACGAACGTGGAGAACACCGCTACCCCCGGTTCGATGCCTGCCGCGATCTGGTCGAACACGGCGTCCAGGTCCGCGGCCTGCGCGATGCGGGGGTGGCGCACCATCCGCACCGGGTGTCCGGCGAACTGGGCGCGGGCCGCCCGGGCGACACGCGCCGCGGTCTCGCCGGTGGAGTCGGCGATGACGTGCACCTGGATCGGGCGGGGACTCATCGCCCCAGGCTAGGCATCCCGGCGGTGATCGGCGACCCGGCCGGACCCACCGGTGTGGTGCGCCACCCCGAAGTAGCACGGGCGGAGCGGACAAGGCAGCATGGAGAGGTAGAGATGTGCGCACCACGCCCACTCGGCCACGGCGGAGTCGCTGGAGCGGAGTCGCTGGGGCACGCACCTGGAAGCCCGGCCTGGAGGCGAGATGACAGACACCACACAGAACTCCTTCGACGCACGCGACACGTTGACCGTCGACGGTCGCGACTACGAGATCTACCGCCTCGACAGGGTCCCCGGGGCCGACAAGCTCCCGTACAGCCTCAAGGTGCTGCTGGAGAACCTGCTGCGCAACGAGGACGGCGTCACCGTCACGGCCGACCAGATCCGCTCGCTGGCGAACTGGAACCCGACGAACGTCGAGCACGCCGAGATCCAGTACAACCCGGCGCGTGTGCTGTTGCAGGACTTCACCGGCGTCCCAGCGGTGGTCGACCTGGTCGCCATGCGGGACGCGATGAGCGACCTCGGCGGCGATCCGCAGCAGGTCAACCCGCTGATCCCAGTGGAGCTGGTCATCGATCACTCGGTGATCGCCGACGACTTCGGCCGCGCCGCCTCGTTCAAGATCAATGCGGAGCTGGAGTTCGAGCGCAACAAGGAGCGCTATCAGTTGCTGCGGTGGGCGCAGAGCGCCTTCGACAACTTCGTCGTGGTCCCGCCGGACACCGGCATCTGCCACCAGGTCAACCTCGAGTACCTCTCCCGCGTGGTGTTCGGCGCCTCGTCCGGCACCCGCACGTCCGAGCACAGCGGACTGCCGATGGCCTACCCGGACACGTTGGTGGGCACCGACTCCCACACCCCGATGGTCAACGGTCTGGGCGTGCTCGGCTGGGGCGTCGGCGGCATCGAGGCGGAGGCGGCCATGCTCGGCCAGCCGGTGTCGATGCTGCTGCCGCAGGTCGTCGGGCTGAAGCTCACCGGCGAGCTGCGCGAGGGCGTCACCGCCACCGACCTGGTGCTCACCGTCGCCGAGCTGCTGCGCAAGACCGGTGTGGTCGGCAAGTTCGTCGAAGTGTTCGGCCCCGGCATGGCGAACGTCTCGTTGGCCACCCGCGCGACCATCGGCAACATGAGCCCGGAGTACGGCTGCACCTGCACGATCTTCCCGATCGATGCCGAGACGCTGGACTACCTGCGCTTCACCGGGCGCTCGGCAGAGCATGTCGCGCTCGTCGAGGCGTACGCCAAGGCACAGGGCATGTGGCAGGACTCGACCGTCGAGGACTCGGAGTACTCGCAGGTCGTCGAGCTGGACCTGTCCACCATCGAGCCGTCCATCGCCGGCCCGAAGCGCCCGCAGGACCGCATCCCGCTCGCGCTGGCCCAGCACACCGTCGAGAGCCTGCTGGCAGATCCGCAGGCGAGCCTGACCAAGCTGACCGCGCTGGATAACGCGATCGATGACTCGTTCCCGGCCAGCGACCCGTCGGACGAGAGCGGTCTCGGCGACACGAACGGACCGCGCGGCGGCTGCACCTGCGGGAAGTCCCACGAGTGGCCGTCGAACCGGCAGCCGATGACGATGGACGGGGTCGACACATCGATCGACAACGGTGATGTCGTGATCGCCGCGATCACCTCGTGCACCAACACGTCCAACCCGGACGTGATGATCGGCGCGGGGTTGTTGGCCCGCAACGCGGTCGAGAAGGGCCTGAAGTCCAAGCCGTGGGTGAAGACCTCGCTCGCGCCGGGCTCGCGGGTGGTCACCGACTACATCGAGCGGGCGGGCCTGACCGAATACCTCGACGCACTCGGCTTCAATCTGGTCGGCTACGGCTGCACCACCTGCATCGGCAACTCCGGGCCGCTGCCGGACGAGGTCGCCGAGGCGGTCGATGCCGGTGACCTGACGGTGGCGTCGGTGCTCTCGGGCAACCGCAACTTCGAGGGGCGCATCCACCAGCAGTCCCGGATGAACTTCCTCGCCTCTCCCCCGCTGGTGGTGGCCTACGCGCTGGCCGGGTCCATGCACATCGACGTGACCAAGGATCCGCTGGGCACCGGCGCCGACGGCCAGCCGGTGTATCTGAAGGACATCTGGCCGACGTCGGCGGAGATCAAGAAGGTGGTGGACGCGTCGATCGAGGCGCGGATGTTCACCGAGGGCTACTCGGACGTCTATGCCGGTGACGAGAACTGGAAGAGCCTGCCGGTGCCCGAGGGCCAGCAGTTCGACTGGCAGGACGATTCGACCTACGTGCGCCAGCCCCCGTACTTCGTCGGGATGCGTGCGGAAACCGATCCGCTGGCCGACATCGAGGGTGCGCGGGTGCTCGCCAAGCTCGGCGATTCGGTGACCACGGACCACATCTCGCCCGCCGGCACGATCAAGCGCAGCTCCCCGGCCGGCGAGTACCTGACCGAGCACGGCGTCGAGCCGCGGCAGTTCAACTCGTACGGGTCCCGTCGCGGAAACCATGAGGTGATGATCCGTGGCACGTTCGCCAACATCCGGCTGCGCAACCAACTCCTCGACGGGGTGGAGGGCGGATTCACCCGGCACCTGCCCGACGGCACCGACGCGACGACCATCTATGACGCAGCCCAGCAGTACGCCGCCGACGAGGTGCCGCTGATCGTGCTGGCCGGCAAGGAGTACGGGTCCGGGTCGTCACGCGACTGGGCGGCCAAGGGCACGCTGCTGCTCGGGGCGAAGGCCGTGCTCGCGGAGTCCTACGAGCGCATCCACCGGTCGAATCTGATCGGCATGGGCGTGCTGCCGCTGCAGTTCGCCGAGGGCGACTCGGCGGCCTCGCTCGGCCTGGACGGCACCGAGACCTACTCGATCGTCGGGTTGTCCGGCTCCGACGACGTACCCGACGAGGTCACGGTCCGCGTGCAACCCGACGGCGGCGAGGCCAGGGAGTTCCCGGCGACCGTGCGCATCGACACTCCCAGTGAGCGGGACTACTACCGCAACGGCGGCATCCTGCAGTACGTGCTGCGCCAACGCCTGGGCGAGTGACGCGACCGGCCGGAACGGCCCGGATCGTCCGACGGCCGTCGGTCCCCGC
>CAZIIX010000019.1:0-6154 GCA_964539345.1 uncultured Actinomycetes bacterium
GCGTCGCCCGCTACCTGGAGGACCTGGCCAGCGGCTACCACAAGTTCTACGACGCGGTGCGGGTGCTGCCGCTGGGCGACGAGCCCGCGACCGAGGCGACCGTGGCGCGGCTGTGGCTGTGCCGAGCGACCCGCCAGGTGCTGGCCAACGGGCTGGGCCTGCTCGGCGTGAGTGCCCCGGAGCGGATGTGATCGCCCACCCGGCCGGCCCGCGGCACGCCGACGTCATCCCACCGGACCGGCCCGCGCACACCGCCGCCGAGGACGTCAACGCGCTGGACCCGAAGGTGTGGCCGCGCGGCGCGGAGCGCGGCGCCGACGGCGCGGTGCGGCTCGGCGGTGTGGACGTGCGCACCCTGGCCGCCGAGCACGCCACCCCGCTGATGGTGATGGACGAGGACGACTTCCGCTCGCGCTGCCGGGATTTCGCCCAGGCGTTCGGCGGCGCCCGCAACGTGCACTACGCCGGAAAGGCCTTCCTGTCCGGCGGGGTGCTGCGCTGGCTGTATGACGAGGGCCTGGGGCTGGACGTGTCCTCCGGCGGGGAGCTCGCCCTGGCTCTGCGCTCCGGATTCCCCGCCGACCGCATCGCGCTGCACGGGTCCAACAAGTCCGAGACCGAACTGCGTGCCGCGGTCGACGCGGATGTCGGAGCCATCGTCATCGACTCCTTCGACGAGATCGCACGGCTGGCTGCGGTGACGATCGACCGACCCGAGCCGGTGCCGGTCATGGTCCGGGTGACGGTCGGCGTGGAGGCGCACACCCACGAGTTCATCGCCACCGCCCACGAGGACCAGAAGTTCGGCTTCTCGCTGGCGGCGGGCGACGCCGACGAGGCGGTGCGGCGCGTCATGGCGGCGCGGTCGCTGCGACTGGTCGGTCTGCATTCGCACATCGGCTCGCAGATCTTCGACCCCGCCGGGTTCGAGGTCGCCGCGCACCGGGTGGTGTCGCTGCTGGTGCGGCTGACCACCGACTATCCGACGCTGACCGAGACCCTCGGCACACTGGACCTGGGCGGCGGCATGGGGATCGCCTACACCTCCGAGGACGATCCGCCCACTCCGCAGGCCATGGGCAGCTCGTTACGGGAGATCGTGGGGCGCGAATGCGCCGCCGCAGGTATCGACGTGCCGCGGATCGCCGTGGAGCCCGGCCGGGCCGTCGTCGGGCCGTGCGGCGTGACCGTCTACGAGGTCGGCACGATCAAGGACGTGCACCTGGACGGGGGAGTGGTGCGCCGCTACGTCTCGGTGGACGGCGGGATGAGCGACAACATCCGCACCGCACTGTACGGCGCCGAGTACACCACGGTGCTGGCGTCGCGGACCTCGGACGCACCGCCGGTGCTGTCCCGTATCGTGGGCAAGCACTGCGAGAGTGGCGACATCGTCGTGCGCGACTGCTACCTTCCAGGGGACCTGGCCGTCGGGGACCTGCTGGCGGTCGCGACGACCGGCGCCTACTGCTACGCGATGGCGAGCACCTACAACCGGCTGCCGAGGCCGGCGGTCGTCGCGGTGCGCGGCGGACGGGCACGAGTGCTGTTGCGCCGGGAGACGGCGGACGACCTCATGAATCTCGAGACATGGGAGTGGGAGTGAACGACACCGACCCGGCCCGGCGGACCGGCGGGCAGCCGTCGCTGGTTCCCGGGGTGGTACTGCTGGCCATCGCGGCCGCGCTGATCGTGGTGGTGCTGATCGATCCGGCCATGCCGGACTGGCTGCGCCGCACGATCGCCATCGTGGCCGTCTGCGTCGTGGTCGCGTTGCTGGGCTACGCGATCTGGGTCTTCCGGCGCTCCACCAGGTCGGGCGGTGGCCGATGACCGGGCATCAGCAGGTGGAGCGGATCGGCATCGCGCTGCTCGGGGCCGGCACCGTCGGTACCGAGGTGGCGCGGCTGCTCGACGAGCAGGCCGCCGAGCTCGCGGCGCGCGTGGGGGCGCGGCTGGAGCTCGTCGGCGTCGCGGTCCGCCGGCCGCATCGTCATCCGGACATCCCCGAGTCGCTGCTGACCACCGATCCGGAGGCACTGGTGGCCCACCCGGACGTGGACATCGTCATCGAGGTCATCGGCGGGATCGACCCGGCCCGGTCGCTGCTGCTGACCGCCCTGCGGCGCGGGGCGAGGGTGGTCACCGCCAACAAGGCGCTACTGGCCGAGCACGGGCCGGAGCTCTACGCCGCCGCCGACGACGCGGGGGCGGACCTGTTGTTCGAGGCGGCCGTGGCCGGCGCGATCCCGCTCGTCCGGCCGGTGAGGGAATCCCTTGCCGGGGACCGCATCTCGCGCATCATGGGGATCGTCAACGGCACCACGAACTACATCCTGTCGGCCATGACCGCCACCGGCGAGACCTACGAGAGGGCGCTGGCCGAGGCGACCAGGATGGGCTACGCCGAGGCGGACCCGACCGCCGACGTGGACGGTTTCGATGCCGCGGCCAAGGCGTCCATCCTGGCCTCGATCGGCTTCCACACCAGCGTGAGCGTCAGCGACGTCTACCGCGAGGGCATCGCGGACGTGTCGGCGACCGACGTCGCCGCGGCCGCCGAGATCGGTTGCGTCATCAAGCCATTGGCGATCTGCGAGCGGGTCGAGACCGGCGACGGCACGGCCGTGTCCGTCCGCACCCACCCCATGATGCTGCCCCGCAACCATCCGTTGGCGGCGGTCGACGGCGCCTACAACGCGGTGTACGTGGAGGCCGAGGCCGCGGGCCGGCTGATGTTCTACGGCCCCGGGGCCGGCGGCGCACCCACCGCGTCCGCCGTCCTGGGCGACGTGGTGGCCGCGGCGCGCGACCTGGTCGCCGGCGGGCACGGGCCGGTGGTGTCCGCGCATGCCGGCCTGCCGGTGCAGCCCATGGGGGAGGTGCCCACCCGCTACCACATCTGCCTGGACGTGCTCGACCGTCCGGGTGTGCTGGCCGCGGTCGCGCAGGGATTCGCCGAGGACGGGGTGTCCATCTCCACCGTCCGTCAGGAGGGGCGGGGCAACGACGCGACGCTCGTCCTGGTCACCCACATCGCACCCGATGCGGCGCTGCGCCGCACCGTGCAGCGCCTGGAGCAGCTCGCGTCGGTGCGCAAGGTGACCAGCGTCATGCGCGTGGCGGAGGAGTACTGATGGCCCCGGCGGGCCCGGCCCGGCCGTTCGGCATCATCGCGGCCTACGCCGACCGGATCGCGGTGCCGGACGGGGCACGCATCGTCAGCCTCGGCGAGGGCGGAACGCCGCTGGTGCCCGCGCCGGCGCTGTCCGAGCGCACCGGCTGCCGGGTCTACCTCAAGGTCGAGGGAGCCAACCCGACCGGCTCGTTCAAGGATCGCGGCATGACCGTCGCCGTGACGCACGCGGCCGCCCGCGGCGCGAAGGCCGTCATCTGCGCCTCCACCGGCAACACCTCCGCGTCGGCGTCCGCCTACGCCGCACGGGCCGGGATCGCCAGCGCGGTGCTGATCCCGCAGGGCAAGATCGCCGCCGGCAAGCTCGCCCAGGCCGTCGCGTACGGGGCGCGGATCCTGCAGGTGCGCGGCAATTTCGACGACTGCCTGGAGCTGGCCCGCAAGACCGCCGCCGACCGCGAGGAGATCGAACTGGTCAACTCGGTCAATCCGGTGCGCATCGAGGGGCAGAAGAGCGCCGCGTTCGAGGTCTGCGACGCCCTGGGCCGGGCCCCCGACGTGCATCTGCTGCCGGTCGGCAACGCCGGGAACATCACCGCCTACTGGCGCGGCTACCGCGAGTATCACCGGGACGGGGTGATCGACGCCCTGCCCCGGATGTTCGGATTCCAGGCGGCCGGCGCCGCGCCCCTGGTGCTCGGCCACCCGGTCCCCGACCCGGAGACCATCGCGACCGCGATCCGCATCGGCGCACCCGCGTCCTGGGACTTCGCGATCGCCGCCCGCGACGAGTCGCACGGGCTGATCGACGCCGTCACCGACGAACAGATCCTCGACGCCTACCTCGCGCTCGCGCGCACCGAGGGAGTCTTCGTCGAACCCGCCTCGGCCGCGTCCATCGCCGGGCTGCTGGCCACCGCGGCGGACGGGCGGCTGGAGCGCGGCTCGACCGTGGTGTGCACCGTCACCGGGCACGGACTCAAGGACCCCGACACGGCCATGGGATCGATGGGGCCGCCGACCGTGATCGACGTCGCCCCGCAGGCGGTCGCCGCCGCGCTGGACCTCGCGTGAGCGCCCCGATGCTGCTACCCCGGCCGTCCGCGACGCTGGCGCCGCGCGCGGTGCGGGTCCGCGTCGCGGCGACCTCGGCGAACCTCGGCCCCGGCTACGACAGCTTCGGCCTGGCCCTGGACCTGCATGACGAGGTCGTCGCCGAGCGCATCGACGCCGGGCTGGAGATCACCGTCGACGGGGTCTGCAGCGACACCGTGCCGCGGGACGGGTCGCACCTGGTCGTGCGGGCCGCCGCCCGCGCCTTCGCCGCGATGGGCGAGGACGTGCCCGGGCTGCGCATGCACTGCCGCAACACGATCCCGCACAGCAGCGGCCAGGGCTCGTCGGCCGCGGCGATCGTGGCCGGGATCCTGATGGCCCGCGCCCTCACCCCGGACGGCGACCGCCGGCTCAGCGATGACGGGGTCTTCGCGCTGGCGACCGCCATGGAGGGCCACCCGGACAACGTCGCCCCCGCACTGTGGGGCGGCTTCACCATCGCCTGGGTCGCCGACGGCCCGGGCGACGCCGTGGCGCCACCGGCCCGCACCGTGCGCCTGGCCCCGCACCCGGATGTGCAGGCGATCGTGTTCACCGCGGACTCGGTGTGCGCGACCGACACCGCGCGCGCCGCGCTGCCCGCAACCGTGCCGCATCACGACGCGGCGGCCAACGCGGCCCGCGCCGCGCTGCTGTGCCATGCGCTCACCGCCGAGCCGGGCCTGTTGTGGGAGGCCACGCGCGACTGGCTGCACCAGCCCTACCGGGCATCGGTCATGCCGGAGACGGCCGCGCTGCTCGAACGACTTCGCGCCGGCGGCCTCGCGGCGGTGCTGTCCGGCGCGGGACCGTCCGTGCTGCTGCTCGGCGCGGCGCTGCCCGAGCCCGAGGACCTCCGTCATACCGGATTCACCGCCCGCAGGGTCGCCCTGTCGTCCGGCGGGGCGCAGGTCGAGATCGGCGCGGCCCGGCAGGCACCGGAGTCGGGCGCGATCGAATAATTCGTGCGCCATGTTGCTTCGCACGCGGGCGAGCAGGTAGGCTGCAAGTGGTCGATCGGCCGCCATTGGCGTTGCCGGAAATCCATGCAGGGTCCACGTGATGGTCCGCGCCTCCCCGTCAGAACGACACTGAGTCGCTACGCTGGGCGCGGATCAGGACGCGCGGACGGCGTGAGTGCCTTCATGGACGGCGTTACCGGAGCGTGCAGGAGTCCGATCATCGCAAGACGTCATCACCAACGGTGATGGACAACGCTGGATCAGTGTGATCGCAGCATTTCCTACATCATTCCGTGCGGCCGCGTGCCGCCGGACAGGAAGGATCTTCGTGACTGAAACCACGGAGCTACCCACCTCGAAATCTCGAACGACACGGGCTGGGGGGTTGTCCGGCATGGTGCTCGCCGATCTGAAGGCGCTCGCCGGACAGCTGGGGATCAAGGGGATCTCCGGCATGCGCAAGGGCGACCTGGTCGCCGCCATCAGCGCTCGCCAGGCAGGCGACGGCTCGACGCCGGCCACCGGCGCGGGAGCCGCCGGCGGCAGGTCCGCCGGGACGCCGCACGGCGCGACGACCGCCGACTCCGGTGCGGACTCGCCCGGGGCGGTCACCACGGGCGACGCGCAGCCGAGGCGACGCCGGGCCGCATCCCGGTCCGCCGGCGCCCCGGACGACCAACCCGCGCTGACCGACGCCGTCAACGGCGAATCCGGCCCCACCGCGGACCGGCAGCGCAACGGCTCGACCGGCGCGGCGGAGTCCGGCGCGGCCGAGACCGGCTCGGACGCCGCCGGCTCGGACACGGCGCGGCACGACGAGGGCCCGGACCGCGGCCGCTCCCGCCGCGGCGGACGCCGGGAACGCGCCGACGAGGGCCGCGACGGTGCGGTGCGCGACGAGGGCGCCGCGTCCCCGAAGCACGACCGCGACCATGCCGGCGACCGCGATGACAAGCGCGGC
>CAZIIX010000019.1:6254-19119 GCA_964539345.1 uncultured Actinomycetes bacterium
CGGCGACCGCGATGACAAGCGCGGCTCCGGCACCAAGCAGCACGATCAGCGCGGCGCCAACGGGCAGGGCGCGGACAAGCGCGACGACGGCAAGGGCCGGGACGCCGGTGACGGCAAGGGTCGGGACGCCGGTGACGGCGAGGACTCCGGTCGTGGGGGCCGGCAGGACCGCGGCAAGGGCAACAACGACCGCGGCGGGCGCAACGACCGCGGGCGGGACGACGACGACCACGGCAACGACGGCGGGGGATCCCGCCGCCGCGGGCGCCGTTACCGCGACCGCAATCGGCGCGGACGGGACCGCTTCGCCGACTCGGGCGAGCCGGAGATCCGCGAGGACGACGTGCTGGTGCCGGTCAGCGGCATCGTCGACGTGCTCGACTCCTACGCGTTCGTGCGCACCTCCGGCTACCTGGCCGGACCCAAGGACGTCTACGTCTCGCTCTCGCAGGTGCGCAAGTACGGCCTGCGCCGCGGCGACCAGATCACCGGTTCCATCCGCGCCCCCCGCGAGGGCGAACAGCCCAACCAACGGCAGAAGTTCAACCCGCTGGTCAAACTGGACACGATCAACGGCCTGGATCCCGAGGCCGCCCGCGGACGGCCGGAGTTCACCAAGCTCACGCCGCTCTACCCGAACGAGCGGCTACGCCTGGAGACCGAATCGCACATCCTCACCACGCGGGTGATCGACCTGGTCATGCCGGTGGGCAAGGGACAGCGTGCGCTGATCGTCTCGCCGCCGAAGGCCGGCAAGACGTCGGTCCTACAGGCCGTGGCCAACGCCATCACCACGAACAATCCGGAATGCCACCTCATGGTGGTGCTCGTCGACGAGCGGCCGGAGGAAGTCACGGACATGGAACGGTCCGTCAAGGGCGAGGTCATCGCGTCGACGTTCGATCGCCCGCCGAGCGACCACACCATGGTCGCCGAGCTGTCCATCGAACGCGCCAAGCGCCTGGTGGAGATGGGCAAGGACGTGGTGGTGCTACTCGACTCGATCACCCGGCTCGGCCGCGCCTACAACCTGGCCGCGCCCGCCTCCGGGCGGATCCTGTCCGGCGGCGTCGACTCGACCGCGCTGTTCCCACCGAAGCGCTTCCTCGGCGCGGCGCGCAACATCGAGAACGGCGGCTCCCTGACCATCTTCGCCTCGGCGCTGGTGGAGACCGGCTCGGCCGGCGACACGGTGATCTTCGAGGAGTTCAAGGGCACCGGCAACGCCGAGCTGAAGCTGGACCGGCGGCTGGCCGACAAGCGGATGTTCCCGGCCATCGACGTCGATGCGTCCTCGACCCGGAAGGAGGAACTCCTGATGGGCCCGGACGAGCAGGCGGTGATCGTCCGGCTGCGGCGCGTGCTCTCCGCACTGGAACCGCAGCAGGCGCTCGAGCTGGTGCTGGAGAAGCTGCGCAAGACCAAGACCAACGTCGAGTTCCTGATGACGGTCGCGAAGAACATGCCCACCGCCGAGTGATCGACGGTGCCGCCGGATCGGCCGGGTCCGGCGGCGCCCGCCGCCCGGCCCGCCGCAGGCGTCAGGACCGGCCGGCGATCAGCGCGACACCGGCCAGGGCGACGATCACGCCGACCTGCTGGAGCCGGGTCAGGCGCTCGGCGTGGATGATCCGCGCGAGAAGGACGGTCACCGCCGGATAGAGCGAACCCAGGATCGCCACTACGGCGAGGGCGCCACCGGTGCTGGCCACCGCGAACGTCAGGTTCGCGCCCACATCGAACACGCCGGCGACCGCGACCGTGGCCCATGCACCGGCCGCCCCGGCCGGGCGCGGCAGCGCGGCCGCGTCATCGACGGACGCCGATCCCCGCGACCCGGATCGCGAGGCCACCGCAGCACCGGATGGCGACGGCCCCGCGCCGTGTGTGGCGCGAGCGGCGAGCAGCACCGCCCCCAGCAGGATGACGGAGCTCACCCGCATCACCACCATCGTCATCACTGCCGAATACTCCGCACCGCGCGCGATGAACAGCAGGGTCAGACCGAAGCACACGGCCGCGACGACCGCCAGCAGCACCGGCCGCAGGCTCCGCCCGGCCGACCGTTCGGGTCCGCTGGCCGCCACCACGCCGATGATCGCCAGCGCGATGCCCACGCCGACCGCCGCCGACGGCCACTGCCCGGTGACGAATCCGACCATGACGGGCACCACCACACCCAGCGCGGCAATGGGGGAGACCACGCCCATGGTCCCGGTGGCCAGCGCCCGGTAGAACGCCAGCAGCCCGACGACGCCCACCAGGCCGGCCGCGACCGCCCACCACACGTAGCCGGCCGGCGAGCCGAACGCGCCCACCACCGCGGCGGCGACCAGCGCCACCAGCAGCCCGATCGCCTGCGAGACGAGCACCACCACCATCGACGGCAGCCGCCGACTGGCCGTGCCTCCGGCGAAATCGGCGATGCCCCACAGCACACTGGAGAGCAGGGCGAGGATCAGCGGCACACCGGAACCGTAATTCAGTCGGCCGGCGGCCCGGGGACCGGGAACCCCCGCACTGGCGCAGACCACCGACCGGGAACACCGGCGACGCGCGGGAATACCGGCGGCCGCCGGCTCGTTTTGAACTGCGTGCCGGCGATCTGGCACACTGGAACGTCGAGCTCCGGTTCACGCACGGGCAGACGCGCGTGCGACCCGGCGGCCGAGAACCCGAGAGGACCCCTTCATGAAGACCGGAATTCATCCGGATTACGTCGTCACCGAGGTGACGTGCGGCTGCGGCAACCATTTCACCACGCGCAGCACGGCCGAGGGCGGCCAGATCCGCGTGGAAGTGTGCTCCCAGTGCCACCCGTTCTACACCGGCAAGCAGAAGATCCTGGACACCGGCGGCCGCGTCGCGCGCTTCGAGGCGCGCTACGGAAAGACGCGTTCCCGCTAGCTTCGCCGACGGCGTCCGCGCGACCCCCGGGTCGCGGGACGCCGTTTTGCGTGTCCGGAGCCAGGACCTGGCCCCGTGGTCGATCCGAGACGGAGGCATACGGTGACGTCGGCACCACAGACAGACGGCGGCCGCGACGCGGCGGACCGCGTCGAGGCGCTGCAGCAGGAATACGCCGACCTCGAACGTGCCATGGCGGACCCGGAGCTGCACGCCGACCAGACCCGCGCCCGACGGGTGGGGCGCCGCTACGCCGAACTCACCCCGATCATCCGCACCGTCGCCGACCTCGCGGCGGTCCGTGGCGACCGCGCCGCGGCCGAGGAACTCGCCGGCGAGGACGCCTCGTTCGAGCAGGAGGCGGCCGCGCTCGCCGCCCGCCAGGACCAGCTCGAGGGGGAGCTCGTCGAACTGCTCGCCCCGCGCGACCCGGACGACGCCAAGGACGCGATCCTGGAGATCAAGGCCGGCGAGGGCGGCGCCGAATCCGCGCTGTTCGCCGGCGACCTGCTCCGCATGTACCTGCGCTACGCCGAACACCGCGGGTGGAAGACCGAGATCCTCGCCGCCGCCGAGTCCGACCTGCACGGCTACACGTCCGTCACACTCGCCGTGAAGGTGCCCGGCAACCCCGCCCCGGCCGACGGCGCCTGGGCCTCGCTGAAGTTCGAGGGAGGCGTGCATCGCGTGCAGCGCGTGCCCGTCACCGAGTCCCAGGGCCGGATCCACACGTCCGCCGCCGGCGTCTTCGTCGCCCCGGAGGCCGACGAGACCGCGGAGGTCGACATCGCGCCCGCGGACCTGCGCATCGACGTGTTCCGCTCCTCCGGGCCGGGCGGCCAGTCCGTGAACACCACCGACTCCGCCGTGCGCATCACCCACCTGCCCAGCGGCATCGTGGTGTCCTGCCAGAACGAGAAGTCGCAGATCCAGAACCGGGAACAGGCCATGCGCATCCTGCGCTCCCGGCTGCTCGTCGCCGCGCGCGAGGCCGCCGAGGCCGCCGCCGCCGACGCGCGCCGCTCCCAGGTCCGCACCGTGGACCGCTCCGAGCGGGTCCGCACCTACAACTTCCCGGAGAACCGCATCGCCGACCACCGGGTCGGCTACAAGGCCTATAACCTCGATCAGGTACTCGATGGCGATCTGGAGGGGGTGCTCGATGCGTTGCGGGCGGCCGATCGCGCCGAACGACTGGCCGGCCACTGACCGGCGACCGACCGGCGGAGCGAGGTGCCGTGAACGATAGCGTGCCCGCGGGCAGCGAGCCCGGCCGCTCGCCGCGGCACTCGCTGCGGGTGGCGATCCTGGCCGCCACGGAACGGCTGGCCGCGGCCGGTGTGCCCTCGCCACGGGTCGACGCCGAGGAGCTCGCCGCCTACCTGCTGCGAGTCGGTCGCACCCGCCTCGGCCTGTACCCGCTGGTCGGCCAGCAGGTCATCGACGCCTACCAGGACCTGGTCGCCCGCCGCGCCGACCGGGTGCCGCTGCAGCACCTCACCGGCCTGGCGACGGTGGGTGACACCACGGTGCAGGTCGGATCCGGCGTGTTCATCCCGCGCCCGGAGACCGAGGTGCTCGTCGAGGCGACGCTGGCGGCGATGGAGCCGATGGAGGCCCCCGTCGTCGTCGACCTGTGCACCGGATCCGGGGTGATCGCATTGGCCATCGCCGCCGCCCGCCCGGACGCCACGGTGCACGCCGTCGAGCTCTCACCGAGCGCCCTGGCCTGGGCCCGGCGCAACGCCGACCTGCACGCCGCCGCCGGCAACACCCCGATCCTGTTGCGCGGTGGGGACTTTCGCGACGAGCGGCTGCTCAGCGACATCGACGGCACGGTGGACGTCGTCACGGCCAACCCGCCGTACGTGCCGGAGGGCACCGCGGTCGAGCCCGAGGTCGGCGAGCACGACCCGGCCGAGGCGGTGTTCGCCGGCCCGGACGGGCTGGCCCTGATCCGACCGCTGATCGGCGTGGCCGCGGGACTGCTGCGCCCGGGCGGGTTCCTCGCGATCGAACACGACGCGAGCCACGGCGAGACGGTGCCCGCGCTGCTGGCCGCCCGGCGCGTGCTGGCCGACGTCGAGGACCACCTCGACCTGGCCGGGCGACCCCGCTTCGCCACCGCCCGGCGGGTCCGGCTGGCGACCGCCGCCTGGCGCGAGCACCGCGGCACCGACGACCGGCCCTGACACCGCCCCACCGCGACGATCGGACGCCACCGGTGCCAGACTGATCCGGTGACGACCTACGACTGCTCCGATCCCACCCAGCGCCGCGACGGGCTGGAGGCGGCCGCCGCGGCCGCACGCGCGGGCAACCTCGTGGTGCTGCCCACCGACACCGTCTACGGCATCGGCGCGGACGCATTCAACCCGTCGGCGGTCCGCGCGCTGCTGGCCGCCAAGGGCCGCGGGCCGGACATGCCCGTGCCCGTCCTGGTCGGCTCGTGGGCGACGATCGACGGGCTCGTGCTCACCGTCACACCGACGGCCCGCACCCTCATCGAGGCGTTCTGGCCCGGCGGGCTCTCCCTCGTCCTGCCGCACGCCCCGTCGCTGGCCTGGGACCTGGGCCGGACCGGGGGGACCGTCATGGTCCGCATGCCCATGCACCCCGTCGCGCTCGACCTGCTGCGCGCCGTCGGACCGATGGCCGTCTCCAGCGCCAACCGCAGCGGCAACCCGCCCGCGACACAGGCCGCCGACGCGCAGGCCCAACTGGGCATGGACGTCGCCGTGTACTTGGACGGCGGCGTCGCCCCGGTCGGGGTCGCCTCGACGATCATCGACCTCACCACGGACGTGCCGCGGGTGCTGCGGGAGGGTGCGATCACCATGGCGGCCGTGAACAAGGTCATCCCGGAGGCCGTCGCCGCCTGACCGGGACGCCCGCCGCCGCCTGGCCGGGACGCCCGCCGCCGACGATCACGCGCCGGCCGGGACCACCGTCATACCCGGCACCGGGGCACTACCCTGGATCGGTGCCCACCTTCACGCTGCCGATGCGCGAGTACGCCCTCGTGTTCGCGGTGGCGGTCCTGGTCACGTTCCTGGCCACCGGAGTGGTGCGGGTGCTGGCGGTGAAACTGCGCGTGCTCACCCCCATCCGGGACCGGGACGTGCACCAGGTGCCCACCCCCCGGATGGGCGGGGTCGGGGTCTACGTGGGTGTGACGATCGCCCTGCTGTTCGCCTCCCAGCTCCCGCAGCTCAACCGGGCGTTCACCACCTCCAGCCAGATCCTCGGCGTGGTGGTGGCCGGGGGAGTGCTGTGCATCGTCGGGGCGCTCGACGACAAGTTCGACCTGGACGCGGTCACCAAGCTCGCCGCGCAGGTGCTGGCCGCGACGATCCTGGTGTTCTTCGGCGTGCAGTGGTTCGTGATGTGGCTGCCCACCGGCAACGGTATCCACGGCACCACGGTGACCCTCGACCAATACCAGTCCACACTGGTCACCGTGCTGATCACGTTGGTGCTGGTCAACGCCATGAACTTCATCGACGGGCTGGACGGGCTGCTGGCCGGCGTAGCGGCCATCTCCGGGCTGGGGCTGTTCATCTTCTCCGCGCACGTGCTGGAGGTCTCCGCCGACGACAGCTCCGGCTCGCAGGCCCCGCTGCTGGCGGTCGCCCTGGTCGGGGCGTGTCTGGGCTTCCTGCCGCACAACTTCCGCCCGGCGCGGATCTTCATGGGCGACGCAGGATCGATGTTCATCGGTATGACGATGGCCGCCGGCATCGTCGGCGCCGGCGGGACCATCAGCCCCTCGACCTACGGCGCGCGGACGGCCGTCGCCTCCCTCGCACCGCTGCTGGTCGCGCTCGCCGTGGTGTTCATCCCCTCGCTGGACTTCGTGCTCGCCGTGCTCCGGCGGACCAAGGAGCGCCGCAATCCGTTCAGCGCCGACCAGCGCCACCTGCACCACCGCATGCTGCGGCTGGGCCACACGCACATGCAGGCGGTCCTGGTGTTCTACCTGTGGGCCGCGGTGCTGTCCGGGGCGGCGGTCGCGTTGGCGTTCGTCGAGTGGAAGGACGTACTGTGGCCGACAGTAGCCGGGGTGATCGTCGCGGCGGTGCTGACCATCTGGCCACGACTGTGGCGACGCGTCGCCCGCGGACGGCATCGGCAGCTTCCGTCGGCGGCGATGAAGGAGAGACCGTGACGACCCCACCCCCCGGGCACCACCCCGACCTCCGCCTCGGCGAGGTCGAGCGGGCAGCGGCACGCAGCCGCGCGGACGGGCCCTGGTCGGTCGAGCACCTGACCATCTGCTGGATCGTGCTGGTCGTGGTCGGCGTGGTCCTGGCGACCATCGCCGGGCTGGCCTCCGGCGGCGCGGCCCTCGCCGGGGCGGCGCTGGGCATCGGTATCGTCGGGGCGTTCTTCACGGTCTCGACCTGGGTGATCGCCCGGGTGGGGGCACGTCACCCGCACTCGGTGCTCGCGGTCGCGCTGGCCACGTACGTCGTCAAGATCGTGGCGCTCGGCGCCGTGGTGGTCCTGCTGCCCCGGAACGGACCGGTCTCGCCGCGATGGATGGCCGCGGCCGTCGTCGTCGGACTGATCGGCTGGATGGCCGCACACCTGCGGTATGTATGGACCGCGAAGGTCTTCTACGTCGACCCGCACTGAGGAGGGGGAGTGACGACAATGCCGGTGGCGTCCGTGAACTGGGCAAAGGAAGGCCCCTGCCCGCGAGGTGAGCCACACCACGTCGAATGTCCGTCTGGGGATGCTGAACATGCCTGCTGGTGCTGATAGGGTCACACGTGCCAGGTCCAAGCGGTCCACGCCGTCTGGTGCGTCCGACGGGACGCAGCAGGGCTGGGCCGCGACATCAACCATGCTCGGCGGCATCGTCGTGTGGGGCGGTGTCGGATGGTTACTCGATCACTGGTGGGGCACGCAGTTCGCGACGCCGATCGGGGCCGTTCTCGGCGTGGCGCTTGGGGTGTTCGCGGTGGTGGCTCGCTATGGCCGTGATCCCGGGTTACAGGACAAACAAGAGACCGGCCCGACATCCGGGTCGAAGCCGTCAAGTTTCGAGAGGTAACACGCGGTGGGTCCCAGTACGGCGCTGACCGCCCTGCTTGCTGCGCAGGGCGACGGCGGTGGCGGCTTCGAGGCGCCTTCGGTTCAGGAATCGTTCTTCTACGACGCATGGGGCGATGGCAGCATCATCGCCTCGTGGAAGGTCGTCGTCCTGCTCATCATCGGCACCGTCGCGATCCTCGCGTTCTTCCTCGCCGCGGCGCGACGCGCCACCGTGGTCCCGACCAAGTTCCAGTTCCTGGCCGAGAGCCTCTACGGCTTCGTGCGCAACTCCATCTCCATCGAGGTGCTCGGCCGCGCCGGCCGCGGCTGGGCGCCGTTCCTGGCCACGCTGTTCATGTTCATCCTGGTGATGAACATCTACGAGATCATCCCGGTCGCCGCCGTGCCGGTCACCTCGCACTTCGTCTTCCCGGCCGCGCTGGCCGCGCTGACCTGGGTGCTCTACAACTTCGTCGGCATCAAGAAGCACGGCTTCTTCGGATACCTGAAGAACACCTGCGTCATCCCCGGCATCCCCTGGCCGGTGCATATCCTGCTGATCCCGATGGAGTTCTTCTCCAAGATCCTGCTGCAGCCGTTCACCCTCGCCGTCCGGCTCTTCGCGAACATGTTCGCCGGCCACATGCTCGTCGTGGTCGCCGGGGCGGGCACGATCTACCTGCTCGAGTCCGGCGGCATCAACTACGCGATGGCCGTGCTCCCGGCGTTGGCCAGTGTGGGCCTGTGGTTCTTCGAGCTGCTGATCTGCGCCCTGCAGGCGTACGTCTTCGTGCTGCTCACCGCGATCTACCTGGAATCAGCTATGGCAGACTCGCACTAGCCGTCACGCCGGGATGTGCCGTTCGTCGCGATGACGCGCACCGTCCCCGGCCCGCCGACCCGTCCATCGACATCACGATCTATCTGCAACACACCCCCTCCGCACCAGCGGTTGCGGGACCACCGAAAGGGAGAAGCACCACATGGCCATCCAGGCTCTCGCCGCCGCTGCGGACGCTGCCAACTCTGTCACCATCGACGTCGCCGGTAACCTCGGCACGATCGGATACGGTCTGGCCGCCATCGGCCCCGGTATCGGCGTCGGCATCGTGTGGGCGGCCTACATCCAGTCGACCGCACGCCAGCCCGAGTCCGCGGGCCTGACGCGTACCTACGCGTTCCTCGGCTTCGCCGTGTCCGAGGCGCTGGCGCTGCTCGGCTTCGTGGTTCCGTTCATCTACTGATTCCCCCCGGTGAGTCAGTGGGGCCGGCGACGGCCCCGACGACGTTCGACGGACTGAAGCGAAAGGTTTGATGGCGTGCCAAACACACTGGCGGCCGTGCCACACGTGATGGCGGCCGAGGAGGGGCCCGCGGTGCTGGGCCTGCCCTGGGGCGAACTGGTCATCGGCATCGTCTGCTTCGCCATTCTGGTCATCGTGCTGGGCAAGTTCGCCTGGCCGATGTTCGAGAAGGCCTATGCGGAGCGCACCGAGGCGATCGAAGGCGGAATCGCCAAGGCCGAGCAGGCCCAGGCGGATGCGGCCGCGGCGCTGGAGAAGTACAACGAGCAGCTGGCCGGCGCGCGCGAGGAAGCGGCGAAGATCCGCGAGGACGCGAGGCTGCAGGCCCAGGCGATCCATGACGACATGGTCACCAAGGCGCGGGCCGAGACGGAGCGGATCGCCGCGGCCGGTCAGGCACAGCTCGATGCGCAGCGCTCGCAGATCATCGCCGAACTGCGGTCCGAGCTCGGACGCACCGCGGTGGAACTGGCGAGCAAGGTCGTCGGCGAGTCCCTCGAGGACGAGGCCCGGCAGCGGCGCACGGTCGATCGATTCCTCGCGGACCTGGAGCGCTGATGGCAGCGTTGGCATCGCACCAGGCGCTCACCGCCTCGACCCAGGACCTGCTGACGCAGGCCGCGACGCTCGACGACGCGGCGCTCACCACCATGGCGTCCGACCTGACCGGGTTCGCCGCACTGCTGGCGGCCCAGTCCCACCTGCGGCGGTTGCTGACCGAGACGACCGTGGCGGCGGAGGCGAAGGCGGCGCTGACCACGAAGCTGCTCTCCGACCGGGTCAGCGAACCCGCGCTGCGACTGGCGGTCGGCACGGTCGGGCACCGGTGGTCGACCGGACGCGATCTGGTCGACGGGCTGCGGCGGCTGGGGCGCACCGCCCTGTTCCTGCGTGCGGAGCGCTCCGGCGAACTGGACGAGGTCGAGGACCAGCTGTTCCGGTTCGGCCGCATCGTCGATGCGAACGTCGACCTGTCCGTGATCCTGGACGACCCGTCGACGGAGCCGGAGGCCCGCGTCGCGCTGGTGCAGCGGCTGCTGGACGGCAAGGCGCACCCGCTGACCGTCGAGCTGCTCTCCGGCGTCGCCCGCGATCCGGGCGGCCGCGCGTTCTCGCACGGCATCGCCGAACTCGTCGAGCAGGCGGCGCAGCGCCGCGACAAGCTCGTCGCGACCGTCACCGCGGCCGTCGCGCTCTCCGAGGAGGAGATCGCGCGACTGCGGGCGGCACTCGCCAAGATCTACTCCCGCGAGGTGGCCGTCCACGTGATGGTCGACCCCGGGCTCGGCGGCGGCATGCGCGTCCGCGTCGGTGACGAGGTCATCGACGGCAGCGTCTCCGGACGGCTGGACACGCTTCGCCAGCGGTTGGCGAGGCGATGATGTCCGCCCCCGTCCACCAGCACTTGCCCACCAGCACATCGAGCACCACCCTGTGAAGCACCACAACCTGATGAGGAACGAGACACGATGACCGAGTTGACGATCTCCCCGGACGAGATCCGCTCCGCGATCGAGGGCTATGTCGCCGACTACGCACCGTCGGTCAGCCGCGAAGAGGTCGGGATCATCTCCGCCACCGGTGACGGCATCGCCACCGTGGAGGGGCTGCCGTCCACCATGGCCAACGAGCTGCTGGCCTTCCCCGGCGGGGTCCAGGGTGTGGCGCTGAACCTGGATGTGCGCACCATCGGCGCCGTCATCCTCGGTGACGCCGAATCCCTCGCCGAGGGCCAGCAGGTCACCCGCACCGGCGAGGTGCTCTCGGTGCCGGTGGGCGACAACTTCCTCGGTCGCGTGATCGACCCGCTGGGCCACCCGATCGACGGGCTGGGCGACATCGAGGCGGAGACGCACCGCGCCCTGGAGCTGCAGGCGCCGTCGGTGGTCCAGCGCCAGTCGGTGACCGAACCGCTGCAGACCGGTGTCAAGGCGGTCGACGCCATGACGCCGATCGGTCGCGGACAGCGGCAGCTGGTCATCGGCGACCGCAAGACCGGCAAGACAGCGCTCTGCGTCGACACGATCATCAATCAGAAGTCCAACTGGGACACCGGCGACCCGAAGGAGCAGGTCCGCTGCATCTACGTCGCCGTCGGCCAGAAGGGGTCGACGATCGCCGGCGTGCGCGGCGCCCTGGAGGCGGCCGGGGCGCTGGAGTACACCACGATCGTCGCCGCGCCGGCGTCCGACTCGGCCGGCTACAAGTGGCTGGCACCGTACACCGGCTCGGCCATCGGGCAGCACTGGATGTACCAGGGCAAGCATGTGCTGATCATCTTCGACGACCTGTCCAAGCAGGCCGAGGCCTACCGGGCGATCTCGCTGCTGCTGCGCCGCCCGCCGGGCCGCGAGGCCTACCCGGGCGACGTGTTCTACCTGCACTCCCGGCTGCTGGAGCGCTGCGCGAAGCTCTCCGACGACCTGGGTGCGGGCTCCATGACGGGCCTGCCGATCATCGAGACGAAGGCCGGCGACGTGTCGGCGTTCATCCCGACCAACGTCATCTCGATCACCGACGGCCAGGTCTACCTGCAGTCGGACCTGTTCAACGCCGGTGTCCGGCCCGCCATCAACGTCGGTATCTCCGTGTCCCGCGTCGGCGGCGCCGCGCAGGTCAAGGCGATGCGCACCGTCTCCGGCACGCTGCGGCTGGACCTGTCCGCCTACCGCGAGCTGGAGGCGTTCGCCGCCTTCGGCTCCGACCTGGACGCGGCGTCCCGGCGATCGCTGGACCGCGGTTCGCGGCTGGTGGAGCTGCTCAAGCAGGGCCAGTACTCGCCGTACCCGGTGGAGGAGCAGGTCGCCTCGCTGTGGGCCGGCACCCGCGGGCACCTCGATCGGGTCCCGGTCGAGGACATCCGCCGGTTCGAGGCGGAGTTCCTGCAGTACCTGCGTCATCTCCCCGGCGGTCCGCTGGAGACGATCCGCAGCGAGCGGGTGCTCTCCGACGACACGGACGCGGCCCTGCAGCGGGCGCTGGACGACTTCGCGCAGTCGTTCACCACCTCGGAGGGCACCATCCTGGGCAAGGAGCCCGAGGCGACGCCCATGGACGAGTCGGCCGTCGACCAGGAGAAGGTCCAGGTCCGCCGCGCCGCGCCCCCGCCCAAGAAGTGACGTGACGGAAGCTGAGCAGGCTCAACGCAGATCGGAACCATGCACGTGACACCAGCAATGAGGACGGCCGCCGGTCGGCACCGTCCGGTGATCGGCCGAGGAGGTGAGTGTTGATGGCGCAAGTTCGTGTGCTCAAGCAGAAGATCAGGGCCACCCAGTCCACCCAGAAGCTGGTGAAGGCGCAGGAGCTCATCGCGACCTCCCGCATCGCCAAGGCGCAAGCGCGGGTGGAGGCATCCGCCCCGTACGCGGCGCAGATCACCGATGTACTCACAGCGCTGGCGACGGCGTCGTCGCTGGACCATCCGCTGCTCGCCGAACGCGAGGACGCCCGCCGGATCGGCATCCTGTTGATGACCTCCGACCGGGGGCTGTGCGGCGGCTTCAACGCCAACGCGATCAAGGCCGCCGAGGAGCTCGCCGCGCTCGTGCGCGAACAGGGCCGCGAGCCGGTGATGTACGTCATCGGCCGGAAGGGGTTGGCCTACTACACGT
>CAZIIX010000020.1:0-15052 GCA_964539345.1 uncultured Actinomycetes bacterium
CACCGGGCTGGTCGGCAGCCTCGTCGCCGGCCGGCGCCTCGTGCTCGGGCGCCGCCTGTGCCGGCGCGTGGTCGATGTAGTCCTGAACGTCCTGCGCGTCGTCGGAGGCGCCCGCCGCATCGGACACCGCAGGTTCGGCCGGCCCGGTCGAGTCGGCGGGCGCGGCGACGGACTCGGCCGATGCCTGGGGTGCCTGCCCCCCGGCCTCGAGCGCCGCCACCTGCTGGCGCAGCTCGTTGTTCTCCTCGATGAGCCGGGTCAGTTCGGCCTCGACGATGTCGAGGAAGGCGTCGACCTCGTCCTCGTCATAGCCGCGCTTGCCGATGGACGGCTTCTTGAACGCGACATTGTGAACATCGGCCGGGGTGAGCCGCATAGCTTCCTCCGTGAGTCGAGCGGGCACTGCGCGAGCCGATCACCCGAAGGCGAGCGGTCCGACGATGAACTGCATCAGGATCCAGATGACGATCAACAGAACAATAATGCTGAGGTCGAACCCTACTCCGCCCAGCCGCACGGTCGGGATGATCCGACGCAGCAGCTTGACGGGAGGATCCGTGCTCGAATAGAGGACCTCCAGCGCGACGGCGGACGCTCCGGCGGGCCGCCAGCGGCGCGCGAACACCCGCACGAAGTCGAAGACGATCCGGCCCAGCACGGCCAGCCGAAACAGCCACAGCAGCAGGAACAGCAGCTGCCAGAAGGAGGTCACCTGTCCACTTCTACCTGACGAACCGCCGCGGCGCGAAACCGTGTCCGGGTCAGCGGGCCCCGAAGCTGCCCGCGAACGCCCGCCGGTCCTCCGCCGACAGGTCCGCGTGCGGCGGCAGCAGCATGAACACCCGGGTGGTCACCTTGTCGATCGAGCCGCGCATGGCGAACGCCAACCCCGCCGCGAAGTCCACCACCCGTCGCGCGTCGGCGTCCGAGAGGTCCGTCATGTCCAGGATCACCGAGGCGCCGTCGCGGTAGCGCTCACCGATGATGCGGGCCTCGGCGAACCCGGTCAGCTTGACCGTGAGCGGGCGCGAGGCAGCGCTGGATTCGGCGGCGGGTCGACTCTCGGGCTGGAGCTGTACCGCCAGCGAGCCGTGCGTCACCGGCCCGGCGCCGTGCTCGCCGCGCGACTCCTCCCGGCCCTGGTAGCGGGTGTACGGACGCTCGTAACCCGACGAGTAGCCCGGTTCGGCGAGCCCGTCACCGTAGTCCTCGTCACCGCTGCGGCCCTCGTCCTCCGGGACAAGCCCGAGGAAGGCTCCCATCCTGCGCCACGATCCCATCGGTCTTCCTCCCTCAACCGGCCCCGTGCGGGGTTGCGGTGCTGTCCGTGCGCCTTGAGGCTAACGGCCCCATCGGCCGTGAACGGGTACGACACACCCGGTGCGGCAAGCGATCCATGGTCATGGCCCGGATGCCGTGCACGCGGGTCAGATCTTCATGAACGGGGGGACGTCGACCTCGTCGTCATCGCCGACCGGCCTGGCGTTCGCCGGGACCGGGCCGCCGCCGCCCGCGGAGGGCGGGGTGGCGACCGGACTGCTCGCCTCGTAGGGCCGCGGTGCCGCCGACACGCCGTCCGGTCGCAGGTACCCGTCGTCGCTGCGATCGGGCAGCGGAGGCAGCGAGCTCCCGCGCTGCGGCCTGGCCGCCCCGTCCTCCGTGCTGCCGTCGACCACCTCACCCGCTGCCGGCCGGCGCACCGCCGGCGGCATCACCGAGGGGGTGGAATCGAACCCGGCAGCGATCACCGTCACCCGCACCTCGTCGCCGAGCGAGTCGTCGATGACGGTGCCGAAGATGATGTTCGCCTCCTCGTGTGCCGCCTCCTGCACCAGGGACGCGGCCTCGTTGATCTCGAACAGTCCGAGATCGGATCCGCCGGCGACGGACAGCAGCACCCCGTGCGCGCCGTCCATGGACGCCTCCAGCAGTGGCGAGTTGATGGCCTTCTGCGCGGCCTGTACCGCCCGTCCCTCGCCGCGGGCGGAGCCGATGCCCATCAGGGCGGTGCCCGCGCCGGACATGACGGACTTGACGTCGGCGAAGTCGACGTTGATCAGCCCGGGGGTGGTGATCAGGTCGGTGATGCCCTGCACGCCGTTGAGCAGCACCTCGTCGGCGGACCGGAACGCGTCCATCAACGACACGCCGAGGTCGCCGAGCTGGAGCAGCCGGTCGTTGGGGATGACGATGAGCGTGTCGCACTCGTTGCGCAGGTCGGTGATCCCCTGCTCGGCCTGGTTGCCGCGCCGCTTGCCCTCGAACGAGAACGGGCGGGTGACCACGCCGATCGTCAACGCGCCGAGCTCGCGGGCGATGGAGGCCACCACCGGCGCGCCGCCGGTGCCGGTGCCGCCGCCCTCGCCCGCGGTCACGAACACCATGTCCGCGCCCTTGAGGACCTCCTCGATCTCCTCGCGGTGGTCCTCGGCGGCCTTGCGGCCGACCTCCGGGTTCGCGCCGGCGCCCAGCCCGCGGGTCAGCTCGCGGCCCACGTCGAGCTTCACGTCGGCGTCGCTCATCAACAGGGCCTGGGCGTCCGTGTTGATGGCGATGAATTCCACACCGCGCAACCCGACCTCGATCATGCGGTTGACGGCGTTCACGCCGCCGCCGCCGATGCCGACGACCTTGATGACGGCCAGATAGTTATGCGGAGGCGTCATGCCGATTGCCTTTCTGTCCTCGTGCGGGCGGCCTGCCGTCGCGACGGCATGACCCGGCGTGTCGTCAACCCTCAACCTCAACCAGACGGTTATAGTTATGTCAGGTAGCTCTTGCCGTCACACGGTAGGGCGGATCCGGCCGCGACGCGGGAAGGCGCGCCGCACGCGCCGAGAATTTCGGCTGCGATGCCCGCCACCGCTGCAATGCTCGCGATGGCGGCGAACAGCTGAGTGCGAGCCACCGCTGCCGCGCGCCCGCCGGCGACCGGCGCGTCGCTACCGCACCGTCACCAACGTGGGATCGGAGATATCGAACGTCTCCCCCGGTTGGTCCAGCACCGCGGGCAGCACCTCGGCCTTGCGGGCGTCCTCGCTGTCGCTCCCCCAGATCACCGTGCGGCCGTCCGCCAGCCGCAGGGACACGTCGTAGGCCGTCGGTGCGGACATGCCGGCGACCGACTCGCGGATGTCCGGCGGCAGCGACCGCAGCACCCCCAGCGCGGCGAGGGTGGCCCGGTCGCCCTCCCCCGGGGTGGCCAGCTTGATCGGCATCAGGTCCTGCGGCGGCGAGGTCACCGAGGTGTATGGCTTGCCGGTGGCGTCGAGCAGCCACCAGGTGCCGTTCGCCTGCGTCACCGCCAGCGGGACGCGCTGCCGCACCGTGACGGCCAGGGTGTGCGGCCATTGCCGGTCGACGGTCGCGGAGGCGACGGCGCCGACCGCCTCGACGCGCCGTTCGACCTCGTCCAGGTCGACGCGGATCAGCGGCGTCCCCGGGGCGATGCCCACCGCATCGCGGACCTGGTCGGCCACCGCGTCGGTGCGCGGGCCGGACACGTCCACGGTGCGCAGCCCCAGCACCGGCGAGAACCACACCACGGCGACCGTTCCGGCGAGGACGGCCGCGATCAGCCACCACGCCAACGGTCCGACCCACCGGCGCCGGCCGGAGCGGCCGGGTCCGCCGTCATCGCCGGAGTATCGGCTCCCCCGCCGGGTGCGGCCCGCTGTGCGCGTCATGGTCGTGCTCACCCCGCCTCCCCGTCGCCGGCCGCCGTCGCCTGCAGCTCGGTGATGATCTCCGGGCCGAGCATGGTGACGTCGCCCGCGCCCATCGTGATGACGACGTCGCCGTCGGCGACCAGTGCGGCCACCTGCGCCGGCGCCGCGGCCAGCGACGGCAGATAGTGCGTGTCGGCCCGGCCGGGCGGCACCGCATCGGCGATCAGCCTACCGGTCACCCCCGGCACCGGATCCTCGCGCGCGCCGTAGATGTCAAGGACCGCAACGACATCCGCGGCACCCAACGCCTCGCCGAACTGCGTGGCGAACGCCGTGGTGCGCGAGTACAGGTGCGGCTGGAAGACCACGACGACGCGGCCGTTGCCGGCGACGGCGCGCGCCGCGGCGATGGTGGCCGCGACCTCGGTGGGATGGTGCGCGTAGTCGTCGTAGACGCGGACCCCGCCCACGCGCCCGCGGAAGTCGAACCGGCGCCGCACCCCGCTGTAGGAGGCCAGCCCGGCCAACAGCGGCGCCGCCGCGATGCCGAGCTCGCGACCGGCGGCCAGCGCCGCGACCGCGTTCGCGAGCATGTGCTGCCCGGGGACGCCGATCCGCAGCGTCACCTCGTCGCCGTCGCGCAGCCGGACCTCGGCCCGGCCGCGGGTGCCGTCGAGCGTGGCGGAGACGATGCGCACGTCCGCCGTCGCACTCCGCCCGTAGCTGATGATGCGCGGGCCGTCGGGCCGGCCCGCCAGGTCGGCGAGCAGCCCGCGCACGCCGGCGTCGTCGGCGCCGGCGACGAGGAATCCGCCGGGGGCGATGCGGGCGGCGAAGTCGCGGAACACCGCGGCGTACGCCTCGGCCGTGCCGTGGTGGTCGAGATGGTCCGGTTCGATCGTGGTGATGATGGCGCCGTGCGGGGAGAACGCCAGGAACGAGCCATCGGACTCGTCGGCCTCCGCCACGAAGATGTCGCCGCGGCCGGCGTGCGCGCCGCTGCCGGACTCGTTGAGTTCGCCGCCGATCGCGAACGACGGGTCGACGCCGGCGTGCAGCAGTGCCGAGGTGACCATCGACGTCGTCGAGGTCTTGCCGTGGGTGCCGGCCACGCACAGGCTCCGCGACCCGTGCATCAGGGCGGCGAGCGCGTCCGCCCGGCGCAGCACCGGGATGCCGCGCCGGCGGGCCTCCGTCATCTCCGGATTGTCCGAGCGGATGGCGCTGGAGGCGACCACGGCGGTCGGCCCGCCGGGCAGCAGGTCGAGGTTCTCCGGGCGTTGGCCGACGGCGGTGAGCGCGCCGCGGGCGGCGAGCCCGGTCAGGGCGTGCGAGGCCTTCGCGTCGGATCCGGAGACTGCTGCCCCGCGGTCGAGCAGGATGACGCCGATCGCGCTCATCCCGACACCGCCGGCGCCGATCAGATGCGCGCGCGCCAGGTCGGCGCCGGATGCGGTCCGGATCGGGGTCACCGGCGGCCTCCCCGGGTCGCGGCGTCGAGCACCATGCGGGCGATCTCCATGTCGGGGCGGGACCGCGAGCCTCCGGCGGCGGCGCGGCACATCGCGGCGAACCGGTCCTCGTCGGCCAGCAGTCCGAGCACCTCGCGTCGCACCGCGTCCGGGGTGAACGCGGCGTTGTCGATCAGCAGCGCGGCGCCGGATTCGACCTGGCCGGTGGCGTTCAGCCGCTGTTCGCCGTTGCCGTGCGGCAGCGGCACGTAGATCGCCGGCAGCCCCACCGCGGTGGCCTCTGCCACGGTCATCGCGCCGGAGCGCGCCACCAGCAGGTCCGCCGCGGCATAGGCCAGGTCCATCCGATCGATGTACGGGGTGAGCACGTACGGCGGCGTCGAGGTGACCGGCTCGACCACGTTGGTGCGGCCGTGGTGGTGCAGCACCCCGATGCCGGCCGCCGCGAGGTCGGCGGCGCAGCCGCGGACCGCCCGGTTGATCTGCTGGGCGCCCTGGGAGCCGCCGGTGACCAGGATCGTGCGGGCCTGCGGATCGAGCCCGAAGTGGCTGCGCGCCTGCTGCCGCATGGCGGCCCGGTCCAGCGCGGAGATGCTGCGCCGCACCGGGTTTCCGACGACGACGGCGTCCTTCAGTCCGCTGGCCTCGGTCGCGGCGGCCACCGTGACGGCGTAGCGGGCGCCGACCTTGTTGGCAAGACCGGCGCGGGCGTTGGCCTCGTGCACGACGATCGGGATGCGGCGCTTCGCGGCCAGGTACGCCGGCAGCGCCGCGTAGCCGCCGAAGCCGGCGATCACGTCGATCTCGCGCTCGGTCAGCACCCGCCGGGCCGCCCGCACCGCGCGGCGCAGCCGCAGCGGCAGGCGGACCAGGTCGCTGTTGGGTTTGCGGGGCAGCGGCACCGCCGGGACGGTGAGCAGCTCGTAGCCGCGGTCCGGGACGAGGCTGGTCTCCAGCCCGCGCGGGGAGCCCAGCACGGTGATCTGCGTGTCCGGCGCGATCACCCGCAGGGCGTCGGCGACCGCCAGCGCCGGCTCGATGTGGCCGGCGGTGCCGCCGGTGGCGATCAACACGCGCAGCGGCGATCCGCCGGGGCCGCCGGCAGCGGTCATGGCCGCACCGTCCGGCCGGGCCGGGCCGGCTGGCGTCGGCTGCCGCCGCGGGGCTGGGTGCGGGCGCGTGGCTCGGCGGCGCCGGGGACGGGGAAGCCCAGTGCGCGGCGCAGCCGGTAGCGCGGCTGGGCGGGGGCCGGGAAGCCGAGCGCGCGGCGGACCGGGGCGTTCCGTCGCCGAGGCGGGTATGACGCCGTTCCGCGCGGTGCACGTCCGGTGGACGTTCGCCCCGCCGGCGCGGCGCCGCGGCCGGCCCGCTTCGGATGTCCCGCCCGCTCGGCGCGGGAGGACCGCCCGGCCCGCGCCGAGCGCTCGTCCTGCGGGGGGCGTTCGGCCGGGCGCTGCCGTTCGGCCGGGCGCTGCCGTTCGGCGGCACGCTGCCGCAGCACCGCCTCGCGGCGGGCCCGTCGCTGTTCGCGCCGTTTGGCGGCGCGCTTGCTGGCGCGCCGGCCGGTCGGCGGGGTGCCGACGCCGAAGAACGCGGCCAGGCCGCGGCCACCGGTGCCGTGCAGCGCGGCGATCGCTGCCGGCTCCCGCCGGGCGAAGTTGGCCAGCAACCCGAACACGACCATCGTGATGACCAGCGACGTGCCGCCCGCGGAGAACATCGGCAGCGGGATCCCCGTCACCGGCAGCAGGCCGACCACGTACCCGATGTTGATCGCCGCCTGCCCGACCAGCCACACGGTCGCCGACGCCGCCACGATCTTGATGAACGGGTCGATGTTGCGCCGGGCGATGCGCAGCCCGGTGTAGGCCAGCAGCGCGAACAGCAGCACCACCAGCAGGGTGCCGACCAGACCCAGCTCCTCGCCGATGATGGCGAAGATGAAGTCGGAGTCGGCGTTGGGAAGCCGCCCCCACTTCATCTTGGACTGCCCGAGGCCGACGCCGAACAACCCGCCGCTGCCCAGCGCATACAGGCCCTGGAACGACTGATACGTCATATCCGGATCGGCCTGGTCCGGGTGCAGCCAGGCGGTCACTCGAGCCATCCGGTAGCCGGCGGACGTGGCCAGGTAGATGACGCCTGCCACGCCGGCCCCGGCGACCGCGCCGAAGATCCACAGCTGCGCCCCGGCGAAGTACAGCACGGAGAAGAACACGATCGCCAGCGTCACCGTGGTGCCCAGGTCCGGCTGCAGCATCAGCAGGGCCACCATCAGCGCGAACACCGGCCCGACCGGGATCAGCAGCGAGCGCAGCCTGCGGTGCGGCGAGCGCACCATCGCCAGCACGTTGGCCGACCACAACAGCAGCGCGAGCTTGGCGACCTCGCTGGGCTGGAACTGGAAGCTGCTGCCGATGGAGATCCAGCTGCGCGCACCCCAGTAGGTGGTGCCGATGCCGGGGATGAGCACCGCCACCAGCATCGCCAGCGAGATCAGGATCGCCGCCGTGGACATCGCGCGCAGCAGCTGCAGCGGCAGCTTCGTCGCCACCACGAAGGCGATCAGCCCGAGCACGGCGAACGTGGCCTGGTTGGTGAACACCGCGAACGCCGAGTCGGAGCGGCGGAACGCGGTGGCGGCCGAGGAGGACAGCACCATCAGCAGCCCGTAGCCGAGCATCAGCACGAACACGGCGAGCACCAGGTGGAAGGACGCCAGCGGCCGGTCCAGCCAGTCCGAGATCGCCCGGATCGGGGCGGGCAGCCGGCGTCGGCGGGCGCGCGCCGCGGCCGGCGCGGTCCGCGTGGCGGCGGGCCGCGCGACCGCGCCGCCTTGGGTGGCGGCGGAGGTCCTCCGCTGCGCCGTCGGTGTCGTCATCGTTCGATCAGCCTCCCGTCAACGACAGCCAGTCCGCGTAGAACAGGCCCATCCCCAGGGCCGCCGACATGGCGGCCAACAACCAGAAGCGCACCATGACGGTGGTCTCGCGCCAGCCGGACAGCTCGAAGTGGTGGTGGAACGGCGCCATCCGGAACACCCGGACGCGGCGGGTCTTGAACACCGCGATCTGGATGACGACCGAGAGCATCTCGACGACGAACAGCCCGGCGATGACCACCAGCAGCAGCTCGGTGCGGGTCAGCACGGACAGCCCGGCGATGAGGCCACCGAGGGCCAGCGAGCCGGTGTCGCCCATCATGATGCGGGCCGGGTGGGCGTTCCACCACAGGAAGCCGACGCACCCGCCGAGCGCGGCGGCGGTGACCACGGCGACGTCGAGCGGGTCGCGGACGGCGTAGCAGCCCCCCTGGGCGGCCTCGGAGAGCACGCTGAAGCAGGAGTTACGGAACTGGAAGAACGCGATGACGACGTAGGTGCCCAGCACCATCACCGACGATCCGGCCGCCAGCCCGTCCAGGCCGTCGGTGAAGTTGACCGCGTTGGACCAGGCGGCGATCAACAGGACCGCGACGATGACGAAGCCCACGGCGCCCAGCGGCAGCCAGGGGATGTTGCGGGTGTAGGACAGGAACGCCTGCCCGGGGGTCTGGCCGTGCGCGTTGCGGAAGAACAGGCACAGCACCGCGAAGGACACCGCGATGAACGTCTGTCCGATGAATTTCATCCGCTTGTTCAGCCCGAGGTTGCGGCGCAAGCGCAGTTTGATGAAGTCGTCCAGGAAGCCCACCAGTCCCAGGCCGGTGGTCAGGTACAGCAGCAGCCAGGCCGAGGCGGTCGGGCCGCCGCCTCCCGACAGGGCCTGCACGGCGATGGCCACCAGGTAGCCGACCCACATCGCCAGCAGGATGGCGGTGCCGCCCATGGTCGGCGTGCCGCGCTTGGACTGGTGGCTCTGCGGGCCCTCGGCGCGGATCTCCTGCCCGAAGCCCTGCCGGGAGAACACCTTGATCAGCTGCGGTGTCACCAGGATGGACACCACCAGGCCGATGACGGCGGCAATCAAAATCGTCTTCACACGGACTCCTGATCGGTGTGCTCCGCGGTCGGCAGGCTGCCGGCCAGCACCGACGGTAGTGCCTCGATCAGCCGCAGCGCGACGCGCTCCAGCCCCGCCGCGCGCGAGGCCTTGACCAGGACGACGTCATGCTCGCCGACCGTCTCCAGCAGCAGGGCGGCCGCGTCGTCCGGGCCGTCCGCGAAGTGCGGACGCTGTCCCCCGGCAGCCCCGGCGGCAGCGGCGTCGACCCCGGCGGCGGCGTCATAGATCGCCCGCGCGGCCCGGCCGACCGCCACGACCCGGGCACCGCCGGCGGCGGCCAGCCGACCGATGCGGCGGTGCTCCTCCTCCGCGTCGGCACCGAGTTCGGCCATCTCGCCGAGCACCGCCCACCGCCGCCGCCCGGCACCGATCCGCTGCAGCGCGTCCAGCGCCGCCCGCATCGACTCCGGGTTCGCGTTGTAGGCGTCGTTGATGATGGTCACGCCGCCGGGCAGGTCGGTGACGTCCATCCGCCAGTGCGAGGCCGGCGTCGCCTGCGAGAGCGCCTCGGCGATCGTGCCGACGTCCAGTCCGACCGCCCGGCCGACGGCCGCCGCGGCCAACGCGTTCGGCACCTGGTGCGCGCCGACGACCCGCAGCCGCACCGGCGCGGATCCCTCCGGGGTGGTCAGGGTGAACGCGGCCCGCGCGGCATCGTCGAGCCGCACGTCGGCGGCGCAGACCTCGAACGCCGTGTCCAGACCGGTGCGCACCACGGCGGCCGCGGTCCGGTCCGCCATGGCCGCCACCCGCGGATCGTCGCCGTTGAGGATGGCCACTCCGCCGTCCGCCGCGGCCGGCAGCGCCTCGACGAGTTCGCCCTTGGCGGTGGCGATCGCCTCCCGGCTGCCGAACTCGCCCAGATGCGCCGATCCGACGTTGAGCACCGCGCCGATGCGCGGCCGGGCGATCGTGGCCAGGCTGGCGATGTGCCCGATGCCGCGGGCGGAGAGCTCCAGCACCAGGAAGTCGGTGGAAGTGTCCGCGCGCAGCACGGTGTAGGGGTGTCCGAGCTCGTTGTTGAACGACCCGGGCGGTGCGACCACGGTGCCGGCCCGGGCCAGCACGGCGGCGATGAGGTCCTTGGTGGACGTCTTGCCGGCGGAGCCGGTGACGCCGACGATGGTCAGGCCGCCGTCGACCAGCCGCCGCGCCACGTGGCGGGCGAGCGCGGCCAGCGCGTCGAGCACGGCGCCGCCCTGCGGCATGACGAGGGTCGGCAGTGCCGCGACCGGGCGGGTGCCCAGCACCGCCACCGCGCCGGCGGCGGCGGCCGCGTCCGCGAAGTCGTGGCCGTCCACGTGCTCGCCGGGCAGCGCGACGAACAGGTCGCCCGGACCGATCCGGCGGGAGTCGAACTCCACACCGGTGACGGTGACCGCGTCCGAGCCGTCCGGCGCTTCCGCTCCCACCACGGCGGCGACCTCCGTGAGCGTCATGCGGATCATCGGGCCGCCCCCGGCCGCCCGTCGATGGCCCGCGCAAGCTCGTCGCGGTCCGAGAACGGGTGGATCTCGCCGGCGATCTCCTGCCCCTGTTCGTGCCCCTTGCCGGCGATCAGCACGACGTCGCCCGGTGCTGCGCAGGCCACGGCGGCGGCGATCGCCTCCCGGCGGTCGCCGATCTCGCGGACGTCGGCGCCGACGGTGGAACCGCCCGCCCCGGCGATGATCTCGCGACGGATCGCGGCCGGGTCCTCCGAGCGGGGATTGTCGTCGGTGACGATGACCAGGTCGGCGCCGTCCGCCGCCACCCGGCCCATCATCGGGCGTTTGCCGCGGTCCCGGTCCCCGCCGGCGCCGACGACGAGCAGCACCCGGCCGCGGCAGTGCTCGCGCGCCGCGGCCAGCACCGCGCCGAGCGCGGCCGGCTTGTGCGCGTAGTCGACCAGCGCCAGGAACGGCTGGCCGCGATCGACCCGCTCCATCCGCCCCGGCACCGTGACCCGGGCCAGTCCCGCGGCGCCGGCGACCGGGTCGAGGCCGGCCGCGGCCACGCAGGCCAGGGCCGTCACCGCGTTCGTCACGTTGAACGCGCCGGGCAGTGCCAGCTCGACCGGGATCGGTTGCCGCGCAGGGGAAACGATGGTCAGGTGTTGGCCACCGCCGTCCGCCCGGCGCGCACGCACCGACCAGTCGGCCGGGCCCTCGTCATACCCGGACACGGTCACGGCGGCGGGGCGGTCGGCCGCGAGCCGGCGCCCGTAGTCGTCGTCGACGACCACGACCTCGGAGCGCGCCCGTCCGTCGAACAGCAGCCGTTTGGCGGCGAAGTAGGACTCCATGTCGCCGTGGAAGTCCAGGTGGTCCTGGGACAGGTTCGTGAAGGCGCCGACGCGGTAGTCGGTGCCGTCGACGCGGCCCTGGGCCAGCGCGTGGCTGGAGACCTCCATGGCGACCGCGGTGACGCCGCGCTGGCGCATGACGGCGAACAGCGCCTGCAGGTCGGGCGCCTCGGGAGTGGTGAGCATGCTCGGCAGGATCTCGCCGTCGATGCGCGCCGCGACCGTGCCGATCAGCCCGGCCCGCGCCCCGGCCGCGGCAAGCGCGGCCTCCACCAGGTAGCAGGTGGTGGTCTTGCCGGACGTGCCGGTGATGCCGATGACGTCCAGCGACCGGCTCGGGTTGCCGTAGACGTGCCCGGCCAGCGTTCCCACCACCGCGCGCGGCCGGTCCACCACCAGCACCGGCACGTCGACGTCCAGCGACTGGGACCGCACGACGGCGACACCGTCGCTGTCGGTCACGACGGCGACCGCACCCGCCGCGACCGCCCCGGAGGCGAATGCGGCGCCGTGCGTGGCCGAGCCGCGCGCCGCGACGAACAGGTCGCCGGGCCGCACCGCGTCGTTGCGCAGGCTGACGCCGGTGACCCGCGGGTCGGCCGCGACTCCGACGGTGTGCGCCCCGACCAGGGCGGTGAGCTCGTGCAGCGGCACGGGGTCCAGCCCCTGCGGCCGCGGCGGGAAGGCAGCAGACACGGCAGGCAAGGCTACTCGCCCAGATTCGTGTAGAGGTCGTAGATCGGCGCCTTCTTCGGCGACGGCGGGATGTCGAACGCCCGCATCGCGTAGGCGGCGATGTCGTGGAACAGCGGCGCCGCGGCCTCGCCGCCCTCGGCGCCCCCGCTGGGCGCGTCGAGCATCACGGTGATGACGAAGGCGGGGTTGTCGGCGGGCACGATCCCGGCGAACGTCGCGGTGACCTTCGTCTGCGAGTAGCAGCCGCAGTCCTGGTCGACCTGCTGGGCGGTGCCGGTCTTGCCGGCCACCTGGTAGCCGGTCAGTGCCGCCGACGGCGCCGTGCCGTCGTGCATCAGGTCGCCGTCCTGCACCGTTCCGCGCAGCATGTCCAGCAGCGTATCGGCCGAGGACGGTGTCAGTTGGCGGATCGCCGGCCGGGGAGGCACCGCGGTGGTGACTCCGTTCTGCGTGGTCGATCCGATGATCGACGGCGGGATCCGCAGTCCGCCGTTGGCGATGCCCTGGTACATGTCCGCCATCTGCACCAGCGTCATCGACAGCCCCTGGCCGAGCGGCAGGTTGGCGAACGAGGTGGACGACCACTGGGACTGCGGCGGGACGACCCCGGCCGAGTCGGCGGGCAGCTGGATGCCGGTCTTCTGGCCCAGCCCGTACTTGGTCAGCTCGTGGGCGAACGTGTCCTGCCCGATCTGCTGCGCGATCATCAGCGTGCCGACGTTGCTGGACTTGGCCAGGATGCCGGTCGCCGTCATCCCGACCCGGCTGTGCACCCAGGCGTCGTGGATCGTGTGCCCGCCCATGACGATCAGACCCGGCACCGCGTAGTGCGTGGTCGGGGTGATCAGCCCCTGCTCCAGCGCCGCCCCGAGGGTGACGACCTTGACCACCGAACCGGGTTCGAACGGCGAGGTCACCGGCATGTTGCCCACCTCGGCCGGCGTCTTGTCGCGGTAGTAGGTCGCCATCGCCAGGATGTCCGGGCCGGTGGCGCTGCGCACCACGACCATGCCGCCGCGGGAGCCGGACTTCGCCACCGCGCGGCGCAGGAACTGGTCGACCGTGTACTGCAGGTCCGCGTCGATCGTCAGCGTGATGTCCCCGCCGTCGACCGGGGGCACCTCGTCGCGCTGGGTCCCCGGGATGGCGCGCCCCATGGAGTCGACGTCCACGGTGCGCGAGCCGTCCTTGCCGGACAGCAGGTCGTCGAACTTGATCTCCACGCCGCCGGTGCCGTGGCCGTCCCAGCCGGTGGTGCCCAGGATCGACTGCAGCACGGCACCCTGCGGATACTGCCGCAGGTCCTGCCGTTCGGTGGTCACCGGGCTGCGCCCGGTCGGCTTCAGCGCGGTGTTGATCTCGTCGATGATCGCGTCGGCCTGGGCCGGCAGTAGCCCGCGCGCGAGGTAGACGTAGGTGGAGTCGGCGTCGGTGAGCTTGCCGAACACCTGGTCCGCGGTCACGTCCGGGGCCAGTGCCCGGCCGATGATGTCGGCGACCGTGTGGCGTTCGTCGTCGGAGGTGAACATCGCCGGCCAGGCGGCGATGGCGCGTCCCTGCACGGTGAAGGCCAGCGGCGTGCCGTTGCGGTCGTAGATGGTGCCGCGGCTGGCGGGCAGCGCGATCGTGCGGTCGCGTTGCTGGGACGCCTTCGCGGAATACGCTGCCGCATCGACGGTCTGGATGGTCACGAGTCTGACGGAGGCGGCCGCCAGCAGCAGCAGCACGATCGCCAGGGCGAACCAGCTGCGCCGTCGGTGGTAGCGCGCTGAGCCGCCGGAGGCACTGCGTCGGCGGCGCCCGGCCCCGGAGGCGGCGGCGGAGCTGCGGCCGGAGGCGCGCACGTTCGCCGCCTCGGCCGCGCGGCGCGAGGTGCGGCCCCGCCGTGGCGACGATGCGGCCGCCATCAGCGCCCTCCGGCCCGCACGTCGGTGCGGGCGTCGACCGGTGCGGGCTTGCCCAGCAGCTTGGCCGACCCGTTGCCCTTGATCACCAGCATGGCGGCGTCGCCGACGGGTACCAGGCCGAGTTCCTCGGCACGCTCGGCGATCCGCGGTGTGGCGGTCAGGTCGGCGATGCTGCGGTGAAGCGCCTCGATCTCCAGCCGTAGCTGGGCCGAGGCGGCCTTGGCCTGTTCGGTGCGCATCCCGGACTCGTCGATCTTGGTGTTCAGGTAGAGCACGCCGCCGACGCCGACGGCGAGCACGACGATCAGTGCGATGACGAAGGGCACCCGCAGCAGTGCCGACCGGACCGGACGCCCCGCCCGGGTCAGACCGGACGCGGCCTGCCGGGTCCGTCGGGTCCGCGACCGGCCCGGTGCGGTGCGAGTCGAGCCGCCGGCACGGCGCGCCCGTGTCGTGGTGGTCGTCGTCATGGTCGTCCCCCCGCCGACCGGGTCTCGCGCAGCCGCTCGGCGGCACGCAGCCGCGCGGGCCGGGCACGCGGATTGTCGATCACCTCGGCGGCGGACGGCCGCTCGGAGCCGCGGGTGAGCCAGCCGAAGACCGGTTCGGTGCCGGGGAGCTCGACCGGCAGGTCGGCCGGCGTCGTCGAGACGGTCAGCGGCGCGATGGCGCGCTTGACGATGCGGTCCTCGAGCGACTGGTAGGACAGGACGACGATCCGGCCGCCGACCCGCAGCAGGTCCAGCGCTGCCGGGATGGCTCGGCGCAGCGCGCCCAGCTCGTCGTTGACCTCGATGCGCAGTGCCTGGAACGTGCGCTTGGCGGGATGGCCCCCGCTGCGCTGGGCGGCGGCCGGGATGGCCTCCCGGAGCAGGTCGACCAGTTCGGCGCTGCTGCGCAGCGGCTGCCGTCGGCGGCGCGCGACGATGGCGCGGGCGATTCGTACGGCGAAGCGTTCCTCGCCGAAATCCTTGAGGATGCGGGCGATGTCGCGTTCCGAGTAGGTGGCCAGCACCTCGGC
>CAZIIX010000020.1:15152-18692 GCA_964539345.1 uncultured Actinomycetes bacterium
TCGGTGGCGTGCGCCAGCGCCGCCGGGTCGCGGTCGATGCCGACGACGCGCAGCCGCGGATGGTCGCTCAGCAGCGAGCAGCTATGCCCGCCCAGGCCCAGGGTGGCGTCGACGACGATCGGGGCCGGACCCTGCAACGCCGGGCCGAGCAGGTCGGCGACGCGGGCGGCGAACACCGGCACGTGCGAGTCGGGCTGGTCGCGGTGACCGGTGCCGCCGTCCATGTCGGTCCTCCGTCCGCGCTGCTCGGGGCATCGCCGCATGCTGCGGTCCTGCCGACGGGTCCTCACCCGCCCCGGACCTGGCACGGGGGAAGACGTGCCAGGGCCGCTGCGGGTGCGGGCCGGCCGACAGGGGGCGCTCACGACGAGCCCCGTTCGGGCTGGGTGCCATCGGCGCCGGGAGCGGCCGAGGCGGGATGGGGTGCGGGCGCGGCCGCGGCGGCCATCGCCGGGACGCCCGTGGACGGGTTGATGTAGCCGGGCTCCTGCTCGGCCTCGTAGGCGGCCCACCGTTCGGTGTTCCAGATCTCCATGCGCTTGCCCTGGCCGGTGAGCACCACGTCGCGGTCGAGTTCGGCGTACTCGCGCATGCGCATCGTGAGGGTGATGCGGCCCTGCGCATCGGGCATCTGGAAGTCGCTGTTGGCCAGCATGTATCGGGCGGGGCCGATGCGGCCGGGGTCGGTCACCGGCGCGTTGATCGCCTCTTCGGCGAACTCGTCGAAACCGTCGGCGGTGAACACGTACAGGCAGCGGGTGTCGCCGCGGACCACCATGGCCCCGTCGGCGAACGGTTTGCGGTACCGGGCGGGGATCGTCACGCGCCCCTTGTCGTCCAGGCGAGGGGTGAAGGTACCGAAGAAGCCACCGGCCACGTTCCCCCACCTCCCGGTCGTCCGTCGACATGCCACCCGCGGCCATCAGTCCGCCGATCTGCCGAGGTTACCCCATTTTCCCCCACGACGCCCCATCTTCCTTGCATCTTGCCCCACCATGTTGCCATTCGACCCGCTCGCGCCGCCTCGCTCCGGACGCACCGCCGGTGGATTTCACTCGTCCGGGGTCGCACCGGGCGCCCCGCCGGCCGCGGGTGACGGTGCGTCACGCCGGCGCGCCGGACTGCTGGCAGACTGAACTCATCACCGCGCGACGGCCGCCCTGTGGGGCGGGAACGGGAGGAATGCTCGTGACCCAGGAGCTGCATGCCACCACCACGGAGACTCCCCCGGGCCGCCCCGTCTCCGCCGAGATGCCCGTCGACGAGGTCGGCCCGCTCTGCTCGCGCATCGGGGCCGCCATGTCGGACGTCCTGTTGGGCAAACCCGGCGTCGTGCGCCTGGCGCTCGTCGCGCTGTTGACCGAGGGCCACCTGCTCATCGAGGACGTCCCCGGGACCGGCAAGACGAGCCTGGCCAAGGCGCTGGCCCGCTGCGTCGACGGCACGGTCAGCCGTCTGCAGTTCACCCCGGATCTGATGCCCAGCGACGTGACCGGCGTGAGCGTCTACCAGCGGGAGACCTCCGAGTTCACGTTCCGCCCGGGGCCGGTGTTCGCCAACGTGGTCGTCGCCGACGAGATCAACCGTGCCTCCCCGAAGACGCAGTCCTCGCTGTTGGAGGCCATGGAGGAGCGGCAGGTCACCGTGGACGGCACCACCTATCCGCTGGCGCGGCCGTTCCTCGTGCTGGCCACGCAGAACCCGGTGGAGATGGAGGGCACCTACCCGCTGCCCGAGGCGCAGCGGGACCGGTTCTTCGCCCGCACCGCGATCGGCTACCCGGATCCGGCCAGCGAGGTGTCCATGTTGGCCGACCACGACCGGTCCGATCCGCTCGACCATCTCCGGCCGGTCGTCGACACCGCGACCGTCACCCGGATGATCGCCGCCGTGGCGGGCGTGCAGATCGCCCCGGCGCTGCGCAACTACATCGTGGAGGTCATCGGCGCCACCCGCGGCCTGCCCGAGGTCCGGCTGGGATGCTCACCGCGGGCGGTGCTGCACCTGGGCCGGGCTGCCAAGGCCGCCGCCGCGCTCGACGGCCGGAACTACGTCATCCCCGATGACGTCCAACACCTGGCCGTGCCCGTCCTGGCGCACCGGCTGCTGCTCACGGTGGAGGCGCATGCCGCGCAGCGGTCCGCCGACGACATCATTCGCGGGGTGCTCTCCCGCGTCCGCGTCCCGCTGGGCCATGGTGGCTGACACCGGCATCGCGACGGACGATCCTCCCCGTGCCCGGTCGGGCCGACGGCGAGGGCGCCGGACCGCGCCCATCCCGGGCCGCCCCGGCCATGACGCGGCTCGCGGCGAGCCGGGCCGCGGCGAACGGGCCCGCGCCCCCCGGCCGGAGCGCGGCCTGACCACCCGCGGCCGCTGCCTGGTCGCGGGTGGCGGCGCGGCGATCGTGTGCGCCCTGTTGCTCGACGAGCGGGACCTGCTGCGCGTGGGCATCGTCGCGGTCGTGCTGCCGCTGGTGGCCATGCTGGCGAACGCCGGCCGGCGGCTGCGGATCAGCGCCTCGCACCAGATCCAGCCCGACCGACTCCGCCCGGGCGGCACCGGGCGGGTGCGGCTGCTGCTGTCCAACCGCGGCGGCCGGCGCAGCCAGCGGGTGGAGGTCTCCGATCCCCCGGTCCGGGACCTCACCGCCGGGGTGCGCAGCATGCTGCCGCCGCTGGCACCCGGTGCCACCGGTGTCGTGAGCTACCCGCTGACGGCGGCGCGCCGGGGGCGGTTCGCGTTCCATTCGCCGCAGGTCCGCCTCGCCGACCCGTTCGGACTCTGGGAGGAGCGCCGGCTGCTGCCCAGCCGCGCCGAGGTGCTCGTGGTGCCCTCGACCGTGACGCTCACCGGCATGCCGGGCGCCGCCGGTTCCCGATCCGCCGCATCCGGCAGCGCCGTCACCGGCCTCGGCGCCGGCGACCCGGACGTGCAGATCCGGCAGTACGTGGCGGGCGACGACATCCGCACGATCCACTGGCACGCCTCGGCGCGCCGGGACGATCTGATGGTGCGGCTGCGCGAGCCGGTCTCGCACGGCGGCGTGACCGTCGTACTCGACCACCGCGCCGATGCGCATCGCGGCATCGGGGCCACCTCGAGCCTGGAGACTGCCGTCACGATGGTGGCGTCGGTCAGCCTGCATCTGCTCGGCGGCGACTACCAGCTCGGCCTGCGCAACCATCTCGGTGAGACGCTCGCCTCCGGCAACGACATCGCCGATGACGTGCTCGCCGTGCTCGCCGAGGTCGAGGGCGACCCGGACGGCGCGTTCCAGCCCGAGGCGGTGCGCCACCCGGGCCTGGTGGTGGCGGTGCTCGGCGAGCTCGATGCCGGCACGGCACACGCGCTGGCCGCCGGCCGCTCCCGCGCCGCCAAGGCAGTGGCGTTCCTGCTGGACACGCAGACCTGGGACCCGACCGGCAGCCCCGCCGAGTCGGCGACCGGCTCCGCCGCGATCCTGCAGGCGGGCGGGTGGACAACCGTCGTCATCCGGCGCGGCGAGGATCTGGCCACCGCCTGGCGGCAGGCCCGGGG
>CAZIIX010000021.1:0-16543 GCA_964539345.1 uncultured Actinomycetes bacterium
CCGTGCTTCAGGCCGCGGATCTGGTACGTGCCCATCGCGGACGCGTCCTTGCCGCCCATCGATGTCAGGCCGCAGGGTTGTGCGCCGATTCCCGGGACGGTGCAGGTGGTTTCATCCTTCGAAGGTGCGCACGAGGTGGGCAGGTCGCCGGGGAGTGTCACCGACGCGTCGACGGCGATGACGCAGCTCGGGGCGTTCGGCGTGCCGACCCGGGTGGTGATCGTGCCGCTGATGATGCCCAATGCGGGCAGGCTCGCCTGCGGCGCGGCGACGGTCTGCCCCTGGCCCACCTGCACCCGTGCCGTGGTGGTCTCATATCCGGGCGCCGACACGGTGACGGTGTACAGCCCGGGTGGCAGGCCGCGATGCTGCGGGTCGTCGGGGCCGGGCACGGTGTACACGTAGTTCAGCGCAGCGGTCGAGGTGGAGGTGAAGGTGACCGTCCCCGCGGACTTATTGGTGGCATCCTTCGGCGCCTTGACGGTCACCGTCGCCACGCAGTCCTTCGGGTCGATCGGCACGCGCGCCCGGTCGCAGGTCAGTGGCCCGCCGGTGCGGGAATCCACCACCTGCCCGCGGATGTGCGCCGTCGAGGGAAGCTCGTCGGCGGCATTCGCGCGCAGCTTCAGGTCCTCGGTCTTCGTCGCGGCTGCCGCCAGGTCGATCGTGGCCGATGCGGTCGTGCGCCCGTATTGGCTCGCAGTGAGCACGTAGGTGCCGGGCGGAACACCGGTGAACCGGTAACCGCCGGCCGAATCCCCGGACGTCGTCATGGTTTTCAGCGTCAGCTGGCTGCTGGTGAGCGTCAGGCCCACACCGCCGAGGCCGCCCTCGGACTTCCCGTCCGCGTCGATCCCCGTGACGGTGCCGTCGACGACACCGTCGGATCGGCTCAGCGTGGCGTTGATAGTGACCGCTCCGGCGCCGGGTGTCAGAGTCACGGTGCGGGTCTGGGTGAGGTATCCGTCTCCGCTGGTCGTCACGGTGTATTCGCCGGGTGCGGGCAGGTTCGGCAGGATGAACGTGCCGCGTAGCGCCGCGGAGGTCACGGTCGTCGCCGTGCGGGTGATGTCGCCGTCCGTGGCGGTGACGGTGATGCCGCCCAGTCCGCCGACGTTGCCGATATTGTCCTCCCCGCTGATCTTGCCGACGATCGACGCCTCGCCCGGCGTCAGCCGCAGCGTGACGTCGTGCGAGGCCTCCGGGTCGAGATCGACCAGCATCGAGGAACTCCCGTAACCGGGGAGCGATGCCGTCACGAGGTAGCTGCTCGGCGTGGAAAGGTGGTCGATCGCCCATCCTCCGACGGTGCCGCCGTCCTCCGTCGAGGACACCGAGGAGGTCTGCAGTGTGGTGTCGCCGTTCGACACGGTGATGGTGGCCGCTCCCAGCCGCTCGCCGCCGGCAGCGCTGACGACGCTGCCCGACAGGGAGCCGTCCGCCGGCTGCAGTGCGATCTTCAGCGGTTGCGGCGACGCGAGGTCGACGGAATTGATCAGGAACTTCTGCGTCTGGAAGCCGTCCTTGGACAGCGTCAGCAGGTAGTAGCCGGGCGGCGTGATGTCGGGGATCGTGAACTCGCCCTTGTCATTGCTGAAGCGGATGACCGCGCGGGTCGCGGTGCTCGCCTTGGCCACGGCGTATGACGGAATCTTGCCCAGCGGCCCGGCTGTCACCGATCGCAGCGCCTGCACCGTATCGGCGGAGGAGCCGGGCGCGGGGGCGATGTCCGACTGGTCGAGCCCGGCGAGCCGCACCGGTGCGAACGTGACGCGCGTGCCCTCTGCGGCCGGCCCGGTGATCGTGCCGCTGAGTTGGTAGCTCGCCGCGCCGGCCTGCTCCCCGTCACCGCCGTCCGAGGAACCGCCGTCCCCGTCCGACTCCCCGGATCCGCCCTGGCCGCCGTCGCCATCCGACCCGCCGCCCTTGCCCGCATCGCCGGCGTCCTTGCCCGCGTCGCCGGATCCGCCGTCGCCGGCGACCGGACCCTGTTCGGTGGTCGTCACCGGGGCGGAGAGCAGTGGTTTCGGTCGGAACGCGTCGGAGATCTTCGGAATGAATACGACGGCGAGCCCGGCCCACAACGCGACGACCAACACCAGTCCGATCACCATGGAGGCACCGCGCCCGATCAACGCCTTGGACCGGATGGTTCCCTCGACGAACTCGGGTGCGCCGACGCCCTGCGCGCTGACGCTGAACACGTGGGTGTCCGCGCCGCCGAACAGCGTGGGCCGGCGAATGCTGACCTTGCCGCGCGTCGACACGGTGCTCCGGGCCGGGACGTCGACCTGCCGACGCCGCAGGCGCACCCGCGCGCCCTGTGCGGCGTCCGGAACCAGCTCGAACGACCGGTCGTGGCGACCCGGATTGGTAATGTCGACTCGGACCTTGCGGCCGAATACGGCGGTCGGCGTCGTGGGATCCAGCGACATGCTGATCCGCTCGGTGCTGTCCACCGCCAGCACGGCCTCCGCCGCACCCATCACGGGCGCCGCCGATCCGTGGACCGGGGTCGCCTCGACGGCGATCACGAACGGATACCGCGCGCCCAGGGTGCCGCGCTCGGGAACCAGAGTCAGTGTGACACTGGCCGTCTCGCCGGGCTGAAGGGTCTGCAGCTCCAACGGTTCCGGGGCCCATGCCGAATCCAGGCCCAGGACGGTGACCCGCATGACCGCCGGGATGCGCCCTCGGTGGTGGATGCGCACCGGCACATGCGCCGCCGATCCGGCCGAGACCTGCGTCACCGCAGGGATGATGACCTCCGGTGCGTCCGGATTCTGCGGGAGCTCCGCGGACGGTGGGCGGGTGCCCGTCATGAGTCACCTGCCGCGAGATCGACGACGCCCGCCTGGCTGGCGGCGAGCACGATGGTGTCGGACGCGATCGGCCCCTCGCTGGGGCTGCGCGCCTCGATGACGTACGCCTGTGGCGCATCGACACCGGTGAACGCGTAGTGGCCGGACGAGTCGGTGGTCGTGGTGGCGTAGGGCTCGGCGGGGTATTGCGAGGACAGATACATGTTGACCTCGATTCCCGGGAGCGGCGAGCCGTCGCTCGTCACCACGCCGCTGACGGACGCGGGCTGGATTAGTTCAGGATTGTAGGTGAGTACCTGACCGGCTGTCACTGTGACGATGACCGTCGTTGGGGTGGTGCCCTTGCGGTCGGTGGAAACCGTGTAGGTTCCCGGTGCGACGCGGCCGATCTCGTAGTGCCCCAACCGGTCGTGCGGGGTCGATGCGCTGGTGACCGTGTAGGTCTGTTCCCCGGAAGAGAGGGTGATCGTGGCCTCACCGGCGGCCACGGTTCCCGACCCGGTCTGTTGGCGCACCGTGCCGGTGACGGTGGCGAACGCGGACCGCATGGCGACGTCGATGCCGCCGGACGCGCCGGTGCCTGAGGTGATGTTTCCGGCGGAATCCACTGCCACGGCGACGGTCTGGGACTGCAGGTCCGATCGGGAGAACGTGATGGTGAACGTTCCGGGAATGGGCAGGCCGGCCGCGGTCCACTGCCCTGCGGTATCCCCGGATTGCGTGACGGTGGTGAGCTCCTCCGAGGACCCGGACGTGATCGCCACCGCGACTCCGGATGCCGGGTCGCCGTCCGCCACGGTGGTGACCATGCCGGAGAGCGACGCGGACGATTTCGCCAGCGACAGCAGCACATTGTCCAGCCGCTGACCGGCGCCCAGGCTCAGTGTCGAGGTGACGGTGCTGTAGCCGGGCGCGCTGACCGTGATCGTGTAGGTGGCCGGTGTGACCAACCCGCGCAGCCGGAACTCGCCGACCTTGCCCTTGGTCAGGGTCAGTGTCTCCAGCGTGGTCTCGCCGCTGGTGGCCGTGACGACGGCGTTGCCCAGCGCGCCGTCCGGCCCGGTGACTCTGCCGGCGATGGAACCGTCCCCGGTGCGCAGCACCAGGGTCACGCCGGTACGCGATTCGCCGCCGGAGAGATCGACGAGCTGGGTCGCCGTCTCGAAACCCGTCTTGCTGACCGCGAGCTCATACACCGCGGGGGAGGGGAGGTCGTCCAGCGCGAACATGCCGTCCGATGCGAGCGGGACGGTGCGTAGCACCCCGCCCGAGGTTGCCGCGGCCGCGCCAGAGCCTTCGGCCCCTTCCGCACCATCCGGGCTCGCGCCATCCGAGCCGGCGCCGGGGTCGCCGTCGTCGCCGGAGGTGTCCGCGTCGCTGACCGTCGCATCGCCGTCGGCCGGTTGGAGCGGCGCGACCGTGACGGTGCTCGGTGGCGAGCCGGACTGGTCCGGACCGGCCGATCCATCGGGTTCGTCGGCGGGTCGGATGTAGTCGTCGGGAACGCTCACGGTCAACAGCGCCCCGGCCACGTCGGCGCCCTTGACCTGACCGGAGATCGTGGCCGGCAGGCCGCCCAGGGTGACCGCAAGATCGGTGACCTTCTGCCCGGCGTCCAGCTCGACGGCCTTGGCATCGGCGCCGTCCAGCGCGTTGGGGTACCAGACCTCGGCGTACCCGGCGCCGCGGAAGCGCAGCTTGTAACTGCCGGCGGGCATCGACGAGACGCTCCACGATCCGTCGTCATGGGTTGCAACGCTGATCATCGGCTGCGTGAGGTCGCCGGCGGCGAAGACCTCCACGGTGACGCCCGGTGCGGGCTTGCCGTCGGTGAGCAGCTTCACCGTGCCGCCGATGACGGAGCTTCCGCTCCCCGCCCCCGCAGTACGGGCCGATGCGACCTCCAGCGCGAGATCGCGGTCGGCGGCGGAGACCCCGACCAGTCGGGACAGCGCGATCGTGATGACGATCGCGAAGACGCTGACCGCCAAGAGCAGCGAGAGCAACGACAGGGCGCCGCGGCCCAGCCGCGGCTTCTGCACCATGACGCCCTGCGCGAGCGGCTCCGGTGGCTCCGGCGGGGCCTCGGCGAGCGTGGCCGTGCTCGTGCTGCCCCCGGCGCCCGCGGTCCCGGTGCCCCCGTCCTCGGCCCCCGCCCCGGGCCGTGCGCCATCGGTGATCGTCGTGGAGCGCCCGTCGTCGGTGCGCTGGAGCAGACGTTCGGCATCCCGATCGGCCCGCCGCTGCTCCTCCTTCTCCGCCTTCCGCCGGGCGCGGCGCTCCTGCTTCGCGCTCTTCTTCGCCGCCTTGATCGCCGCGGCGCGCGCGGCCGCCGCCTCTTTGGTGGACTCGACCTCGTCCGGTGGCACCGCCGACAGCGTGAACGCCCGCACGACCGGCATGCCGAACCACCGGCGTTTCGCGCTGGTCCGCAGATCGGTGATGACGTGCTCGCCGGGCGCCAGCTCGAGAATCGGCGGGATGAACTCGAAGGCGATCTTCTCCTCCGGGTCCAGGCCCACCGGGGAGACCGACATCGCGGTGTTCCCGGTGTTCTCCGCCACGACCGAGAACCGGCCGCGCTTGCCGCACGTCACTGTCATGGGGGAGAGCTCCATGCGCAGCGCCTCCCGCGGCGGCACCACGAGGTCGATCTCGGTCACCGAGATCGCTTGTGGCGGCGTCAGTTCGCGCACCTGGATGGCGATGCGGCGGTCGCCGGCGCCGACGCCGTCCGGCAGCTCGATCGTCGCGGTGACCGTCTCCGAGGCGTCCGGGAACAGGGAGAGCCGCGGCGTGGCGAGGGTGACCCAGGACGGGTCGGCGCCGAGCACGCCGATGTGGTAGCCGCCGATGACGGCGCCGGTGTTCGTGACGGTGACGGATACCGTGAACGTGCGCCCCTCGAGCAGTTCGACCCGCTGCGGGGTGACCAATACCCGCATGTCAGCCACCGCCTTCCAGGACGAAGGCCAGCGTCACCGGTTTGCCGGGATCGACTGTGGCGATGGTGGTCTGGCTGGTGCGGCCGTCCTGCGAGGCGGTCACGGTATAGATGCCGGCGGGCAGGTCGGCGATGGTGTAGCTGCCGATCTGACTGGCCGACCCGCTGCTGGTGGTGATCACCGGCCACGACTTCTGGCCGTCGGTGGCGGTGACGGTGGCACCGGCCAGCCCCTGGCCGTCCGGAGCACTGACGGAGCCGGTGATCGAGCCCACCGAGGCGGCCATGGTGACGGTCAGCGGCGCCGGCGGCGTGTTCGCCTCCAACGTCACCGGCACGGTCTGGTCGAGGTACCCAGGGTGGGAGAACGTCAGGGTGTACGAGCCGGGGCTGGGCAGTCCGGTGAGCCGGAAGCTGCCGATCGTGCCGTCGGTGAGGGTGACGGTGCTCGGCGCGTCCGCGAGGCCGCCGACGGTGACCGTGGCGCCGCCGATGCCCTTGTCTGCCGGGTCGACGAGAGTCCCTGTCACGACGTCGGTTCCGGAGCGCAGCGTGATGGTCAGATCGTCCTGTGGCTCGCCCGGGGCGAGGTCGATCACCTGGCTGGACTGTCCGTAGCCGTCCTTGGACACTGTCACCACATAGGTGGCCGGGGTGGGCAGGTTGCCGAGCACGAAGTGCCCGACGTCGCCCTCGGTGGGGGTGCCCGTCGTGACCGTCTTGCCGCCGACCGTGGTGCTGACCGTGGCGCCGCCCAGCGCCTTCGTCCCGTCGGTGACGGTCCCGGAGATCTGCGCGCCACCGGCGGAGAGCACGACGGTCGATTCGAAGCGCTGCGCCCCACCGGTCACGGTGGTGGTGACCGTGGAGTTCTCGTACCCGTCGGTGCTGAACGTGAGCTGGTAGTTCCCCGGTGCGGGCAGGTCGGTGAACGTGTAGGAGTGGTCGCTCGGGTCGGTGGTGACGTCGTCGATGACGATGTCCTGCCCGGGCCCCTGCTGGAGCAGCCGCGCACTGACCGTGGTGGTGACCTTGCCGGAGGCGTCTCCGGGGTCGACATGGCCGGAGATGGTGGCGGGCTTGCCGGTCACCACCGCGTCCCCGCCGGCGGTGACCTCCCCGGACGTGGCGGTCAGCGTCTCCGCAGACGCCGGGTCCGCGGCGGCCGGGAAGTAGCTGGTGACGAAGCCCGGTGCGGAGAAGCGCAGCAGATACGGCCCGGGGAACAGGCCGGCGACCTGGTAACTCCCGTCCGCCTGCGTCGCCGCCGATGACGTCGGCACCGTGCTGCCGTCCTTCTTCACCCGCAACGCCTCGACGAGGATCCGGCCGACGGGTTGTCCGCTGCTGGCCGCGGTCACCGTGCCGCTGATGGTGCCGCCGACGCCGGCGGGCAGGGTGCCGTCCTTGCGCAACGCGCCGGCCGGCACGGCGTCCGCCGCCGGGTCGACCGCGACATCGCCTGCGCCATCGCCGGATCCGTTCGAGCCAGGGTCCGAACTGGGGTTCGAGCCAGGATCCGAGCCAGGGTCCGAACCGGGGTCCGAGCCGCCGCCCGGGCCCGCGCCCTCCGCCGCGGACGGGTCCGCCGCGGCGCCGTCGGTGCCCGGCGTCGCCCCGGCACTCGCCGACGGCGGGAGCGCACCCGTTCCGGTCGGGCTGGCCTGCTGGCTCTGCGAGGTGGCGGCGAAGTAGGACGCGGGCGCGGTCTTGGTCAGCGGGTCGGAGGCGAACACCCGGGACAGCCCGAACAGGAACACCCCCGCCCACAGCGCCACGATGGCCGCCAGGATGACCGCCGTCATCGCGCCGCGGGAGACATACGGCCGCTGCCGGAACGTGATCGGCTGAGCGGCGGTGAGAACGCCGGAGTCCTCGTCATTGCCGTCATCGGTCGCGGGCCCGCCCGCGGCATCCTCGTCCGGTTCGGACACCGCATCGTCATCGGCCGGTCGCGCGGTGGCCTGCACCAGCAGACCGTGGTCGTTGTCGCTGCCCATGAACATCCGTCGGGTGCGCACCGTCACCACGGCCTCGGCGCTCGCCCCGGGCGGCAGCGACAGCAGCGGCGGCTGCACGAGCACGGTGGTGACCTTCTCCGGGTCCTGCACCGACAGGTTCACGTCCAGCAGTACGTTGCCGCGATTGGCCACCGTCATGATGAACCGGCCGGCGCGGCGTGCCCGGACGAGCGCGGGACGGCTCGTCAGCCCGATCGCCGGTTTCCGCGGCACGGTGAGATCGAGGTTCGCGTAAGCGGGTTCGGTGTCCGGTTGGCGGGAGCGGACCTCGACGGTGACCGGGTGCCGGCCCGCCGGGAACGTCGGTGGCAGGCCCACGGTGACGGTCATCTGCCCGGCCGTGTCCGGGAACAGTGGCAACACCGCCGGGTGGGTGGTCACCGTGGTGCTGGGCAGCCCGACCACATCGGCGGTGATGCCGTCGATCACGGTCCCGGTGTTGACGATGTCCAGCGTGATGTCGGCCGACTGGCCGGGAGCGATGTCCAGCTGGGAGGTCGCGGAGCTGACGCGCACGCCGCTCATTCCTCGCGATCGTCGTGCGGAGCGACCAGCCCCTCGATCCGCTGCACGTCCGGCGGCAGATCGATGTAGGGCAGGGCGTCGATGGGTGATGTCACCACGACCTCGAACGCCGGCTTGATCGTCCCGCCGACGGTCGACCACACGTCCTTGGCGCGGTTGTTGTCATGTGGGGCGACGGCCAGCTGCACCGGGGCGGCGATAGTGTCCGGCAGATGCTCGGCCGGCAGGATCTGGATCAGGGTGAACTGGGTGAGCAGGTCGCCGATCAACTGGTGCTCGTCGCGGATCGTGCCGGCCCAGGCCGAGACCAGATAGTGCATCTCGATCATCGGGAGCTGCGGGCGACGCTGCCGATTCCCCTCGGTGACGACCCGGTCGACGGCCGGCCGCGGCGGCTGCGTGGATCGTCCGACGCCGAACAGGAATAGGTTGACCGTGATGCGGGAAAGCTGCGCAGACCAGCTGCCGGACGGCGGGTCGAAGGAGACGTCGCCGAGTTCCGAGGGCAGTGGCAGAGTGGCGCGCACCAGTGACTCCAGACCTGTGTCGACGACAGGAATGATCACGCGGCGTACCCCCAAGGTGAAATGGACTGTGGCGTGCCGGCAACAGTGCCCCGACGTCTTGACATTGTGTAATCTCTGCCGTGGCTAGTACAGAGGCTAACGGGTGAATCGTTCCAGCTGATGGGGTGGCTCGGTGTCGAGTGATGCGATAGGCCATCCGGGTGAATCCGGACAGGGACAGGGCGTGGTTGCCGAGGACGCGGCCGGTGCGGTGGCCACCGACGCCGCGGCGCCGTCCGCCATGTCCGCTTCCGGAGCGCGGCCGGTCGGCCCGTCGGCCGTCGTGGCGACGATGACGGAGTCCGCACGGCGACGCGGACTGCAGGCCGACGCAGCGTGGGAACGGGTGGCGCCGGCGCTCGGCGAGTGGACCGACCCGACCACCCCGGGACCGGAGACGGCCGCGGCCATCGACGCGCGGCTGCAGCGCCTGGCCGCGGTGTTCGGGCTCGACCCGACCGCCACGGACGTGCTGCTGGTGGCGGCGTGCGCGGAGATCGACCCGAACATCGCCATGGGGTACGCGCTGCTGCTCGGCGCGGAATCGGCCTGCCCGGCGACCGTCGCGCTGGCCCTGGAGCTCACCGGCACCCCGCTGACCTCACCCGCCGGGCGTGCCGTGCTCGGCGCGCACGGCCCGCTGCGCCGGTGGGGCCTGATCACCGTCGAGTCCGGCCACTGGAAGCTGGGGCAGCAGCTCGCGGTGGGGGAGGATGTCGTCGGAGCGCTGCTCGGACGGCCGGTGGACGAACGGGTCTCCGCGGCCATGGCCGTGCTCGATCCGCCGCAGGAGGGCGTGTTCTCCGCGTCCGGCGTGGCCGAATTGACGGCGGCGCTGTCCGCGGGTCATCGGCTGTGCTGGGTCGAGGATCCCCCCGGCGGGCCGGGCTCGGCGGTGGCCCAGACCGCGTTCGCCGCCGCCGACATCCGGTGTGTGCTGGCGGATCTGGCGCTGGTGCCGCCCGGGGTCGGGTTGGTCGAGGCCGCGACGGCGGCCGTGCGGCGCGCTGGACTGCACTCGGCCGGTCTGTTGTTGGAGTCCGCCGAGCGGCTGGCGGCCGATGGCGACGGGCGCGCGGCGGTGCGGGTGCTCGCCGATGCCCCCATCCCGGTGGTCATGGTCGGTTCGTGTCGCTGGAACTCGGGGTGGCAGCGCACGCTCCCCATCACGGTGCGCGCCGAACCCCTGACACCGGAGGAGCGGCTGGCGCTGTGGCGCCGTCATATCGCGGCCGACGAGGTGCCCGACGCGTCGCTGGAGCCCTACCGGTTGACGCCGCACCAGATCGAGGCGGCCGCCCGGCACGCCGGGGCGCAGGCCGCGGTGGCCGCGCGGAGCGTCGACCCGGTGCTGCTCGCCGAGGCGGTGCGGATGCTGGGCGGCTCGTCCGGGCTGCGGTCGGGGCTGGGATGGAGCCGGACCACGTTCGACGACATCGAGGTGCCGGACGAGACCCGGCGGTCGCTGGAGCGGCTCGCCTCCTGGGTCCGGTTGCGCGACACCGTCACCGCGCGGGGAGCCGTGCACGGCACCGGCGGCAAGGGCACCGGGATCGCGGCGCTGTTCACCGGCGGCCCGGGCACCGGCAAGACGCTGGCCGCGCACGTCATCGCGGACACAGCCGGCCTGGACCTGATGCAGGTCGACCTGTCCGGGATCATCGACAAGTACATCGGCGAGACGGAGAAGAACCTCGAGCGGGTGTTCGCCGAGGCGGAGAACCTCAACGTGGTGCTGTTCTTCGACGAGGCCGACGCGCTTTTCGGCAAACGCAGCGAGGTACGCGACGCGCACGACCGGTTCGCCAACCAGGAGGTCGCCTACCTGCTGCAGCGCATGGAGCAGTTCGACGGGATCACAGTGCTGGCAACCAATCTCAAGGGCAACCTGGATGTGGCCTTCGCTCGGCGGCTGCACTTCATCGTGCACTTCCCGGATCCCGACGAGGAGACGCGGCGCCGGTTGTGGACCCGGCTGCTGAGCAATGCCGGCGACGAGGACCCGGACGATCCGATCGACGTGCCCCGACTGGCGGCGGCGATGGAACTGGCCGGCGGGGACGTGCGCAACATCGTGCTGGCGGCCGTCTACGACGCGACCGCCGAGGGGACCGGGCTGGGGATGCGGCACGTCGTGGCCGCCGCGATCCGGGAACACACCAAGCTCGGCCGGCGGGCACCGACCGGGCTGTAGACCGAGGTCGCGGCCGATCGGGCACGACCGGCGGTCGTTCGGGTGGTGCTGCCCGCCCGCGCCGTGGCGCGGTGTGGGCCGCCGGATGACGGTGCGTCATTTCCATGGAACAGACAACCCAATCGGCGGATGGCTCTGGAAACACCCGAACGGTACAGTCCCAGACAACCGCCTAACCACCGGCGTCCTAGGCATGTCCGAAGCGCCAGATCGAGGGATGACGATGGCTCAGCACGTCCACGTCCCGCAACGCGCCGATCGCACCGAGAGCGAGCGGCGGCCGGGTCGCCACGACCCCGCGCCGTCGCGTCCCGTGCACTCCGCTCCGGTTCCCGCCGAGAGCCTCTGGTCGCCGGCGCCGGTGCGGCGTTTCACTGACGGCGCCGACGAACTCGGCGGCAGCCCCGTCGACCCGACCGTCACCGATGTGCTGCGCCGCCGCGGTGGTTCCGGCACGGCGCTGCCCGACACCGTGGCCGGTCCACTCGGCGAGCACTTCGGTCACGACCTGAGCGGAGTGCGGGTGCATGCCGATGACGAGGCCGGCTCCCTGGCCCAGTCGCTCGATTCGACCGCCTTCACGCACGGTTCGGACATCTACTTCGCCCCGGGCGCCTATCGCCCGGGCACCGACGAGGGCGATCACCTGATCGCGCACGAGCTCAGCCACGTCGTCGCGCTGCACACCGGCCAGGACGGCGGTTCGGGCGGCCCGCTGCAGGTCGGCCGCGCCGATGACCCGGCCGAGGCGGCGGCGGAGCAGTCCGCCACGGCCGCGGTCGGTGCCCTGCGCCGGTCGACGGCCGCGCCCGCCGGACCGGCCACCGACAACGCCGGTACGGACCGGGACGGGACGGTATCCGGCGACCCGGCGGAGCACGGAACGCTTGCGGCCGACCACCCGGTGCGCCGCTCGGTCTCCGGCCCGGATGCCGCCCCGCAGACACCCGTGGTGCGACGCTTCCGCGGGCTCAAGAGCCTGTTCGGCCGCGGGAGCAAGAAGGGCGCACCGGCGCAGGACACCACACAGGACACGGATCAGGGCACCGCCCCGGACCCCGCGCAGGACAGCGGTGTCGACCAGAGCGGTGTCGAGCAGTCCGACACGGATCAGGACCAGAGCGATCAGGACACCGGCTCCGACTCGTCGAGCGACGAGACCGACACCGACACGGACACGGAGACCGAGACCGACACCGACACCGACACCGGGACGGAGCAGGACGGAACCGACGAGCACCTCCTGATCCCGCCGCCCGGTCGACCGCGCCGGGAGAACACCGCGAACCAGGGCTCGGGCACCTACACCGGGAAGAGCACGACCCGCACGGAGGTCGAGCCGGTCGACGGCGACGGGGGAGGCCGCGTCGGCGACCGGACCGAGACGACCCGCACCTCCATCGGCGGTCGCTGGAAGAACGGCGAGACCGAGCGGAACGTGTTCAACGGCAAGTCGCTGGTGACCACCAAGACGTCGCACAACCACCTGATGGGCTACGAGGCTGCGATCAAGACGATCACCGAGGCGTCCGACACGCAACTGCTGGCCGCGTTCCAGGCCCGCGCCCGCGCCGGCGCGTTCAGTGAGGGCTCGGCCGAGACGAGCTACCAGCGCGGCGAGTTCTCCAGCGGCGCGAAGGGCTCGTACCGGGCCCAGCTCGGATCCGACTCGGGCGCCCAGGGGCACGCGAAGGTGGACAAGACCGGCCTGCTCCCCGCCCTGGAAGCTGCCATCAGCGGCTACACCCGCCACGGTATCGGCGGCGAGGCCGAGGGCATGCTCTTCGCCCGGCTGTGGAAGCTGGAATTCGTTGCGACCGGCAAGGTCTCGGCCTTCGCGGGATTCGAGGCGACCGCCTACGGCAAGGCACATGCCAACCTCAAGGAGGGCCTCGGCCTGGAGGGCGGTGCCAACTTCCTGCTCGGCGGGCGTGCCTCGGCCGAGGGCACCGCACGGCTGTCCCTCGGCCCGGCCGAACTCCAGGTGATGGGCAAGATCGCCGGCCAGGCCGGCGTGTGGGGCTCGGCCACCGGCAAGGTCGCCATCGGCTTCGACGGTGTCGAGATCGCCGGCGCCGCAGAGGTGTTCGCCGGCGTGCAGGCATCGGCCACCGGCAGCGCCACCGCGAAGTTCCGCGGCAAGACCATCATGTCCGCGACCGGCACGGTCACCGTCGCCGCCGGTATCGGTGCGAAGGCGTCCGGCAAGTTCGCCTTCAAGGGCGGCAAGCTGTCGATCAACTTCGGCGCCAAGGTGGTCAAGGGGGTCGGCGGCGGGGTCGAGGTCGGCACCGAGATCGACCTGATCGCGCTCAGCGACGCCGTCGGCACGCTGGTCTGGGAGCAGTACGCGAACACCACCAAGACCGTCACCGAGGATGCCAACCTCATCCCGCGCGACATCATCGCCGACGAGGACGAGCGCCGCCGGGTCACCAGGCAGGGCTACGACGCCTACATCCACGACTTCCGCAAGTATGCGGCGGAGAAGCTCTCCGGGAGCGGCTCGTCCGGGCTCAATCGCAATCGCGTCCAGAAGATCCTCGACCAGCGGCGCGGCCAGCTCGGCTCGGCCCTGACACACGTCGAGATCGACAACGGCATCGCGGAGGCCGCCCAGGAGGCGTTCGGTCCCATGCTCAAGTCGATCGTCACCCGTGGCGGCGTCATCGAGGAATGGGTCCCGCACGACGACATGGACGCCCCCGGCGGGATCAAGTCGATCCGGGTGAACGAGGCGCACAAGGTCGCGACCGCGAACCTGCGCAGCGCGCTGCAGACCGGTGCCACCCGACTGCGCAGCGAGGGCACCAAGGAATCCGGGCCGACCCATCAGCCGGACCAGGCCGCGATCGACAAGATCCTGGCCAAGCACGGCCCGCCGTTGGTCCGGGCGCACGAGGAGGGCCAGCGACTGCAGGCGCAGCTCGCAGCCGCCGAGGCGGAACGGAGCGGCGGTATCGCTCCCACGAAGGCGCAACGCGCCCAGTCCGATCAGGCGGCGAACACCGCCGGGCAGGAGGCAGCGGACGCCGAGATGGCCAGCCTCATCGAAGAGGTCTATGACGGGATCCTCCGTCATGTCGTGGTCCGCGACGGCCGGACGAGTTCCATGATGGTCGATCTCGCCGCCATCCGCCGCAGCGACCAGGCCGCGGAGAAGATGCGCACGCTGGCCGCGAGGATGAGCGCACTGGCGGAGTTGCAGGTGGCCTGCGGGAGGTACGCGGCCGAGCATTCGAAGAAGAAGAGCAAGCCGATCGAGAAGTCCGCGGTGGAAGAATTGATCGCCAAGCACGCGGGCAGCATCTCGCAGGGCGACGACAGCGGCGTGGCGGACGCCATCATCGCCGACATGGTCGTCGCCGGCCTGGGCCGGACCATCAAGGAGTTCGGCTACAGCAAGGGTGTCGTCGACCCGTTCGTCCCGGAGGATCCCGCCGAGGTCTACGCCGCGATCCAGGCGGACAAGGCCGCGAACAAGCGGATGAAGCTCTACCAGGACGCCAAGGACCGGTTCGCCGCGTACGCCGCGGAGAAGACCATCTCCGGCGATCACGGCGTCAAGTACGGCAGGGTCGAGGCGATCGTGAAGTCCGTCATCGACAAGGTCGGCCCGGACTTCATCGGCGAGGCCGACCAGGAGCTGACCGCCGCCGCGGAGGACGGGCTCGGTCCGATGGTCCGCCAGGTGTACGTGGCCGGCGGCAAGCTGCACATGATGGCCTTCCCCGACGACCAGGCGCGCATCAAGGCGCAGGCGGAGAAGGAGCGGGCGGAGCGGGGCCGGTTCCTCGGCGATGACGAGGTCAACGAGCGCCGGTACACCATCAGCCGCCTGGTGCGCGGGCCGCTGCAGAACTACGGCGACCGCGTGCTGGACAGCCCGCGGGGGGTGCCGCAGGTGGCGGACATCGAGGAGATCATCAGCGACGCACTGGGCTCCCGCCGGGACGTCCTGGTCAAGGAGGACGCGCAGGACTACCTCGCGCAGCTGATCATGACCAGCCTCAACGGTGCCATGACCTGCGGGGTGAACGAGCAGGGCAAGCTGGTGGGTGCGCGCGTCTCACGGGAGGCGCTGGACGCGATCCGCCGGGCGCGGTCCCGGACCGCGGCGATCGAGCGCGCCGAGGCGGCCCTGGTCCGTCCGTTGCGGTCCTACGCGGCCCGGACCGCGAAGGGGCGGCCCACGATGACCGGGATCGAGGAGGCCATCGCGAAGGTGCGCGGGAAGCTGGACGGGGTGCCGGACGGCGAGCTCGACCAGCTGTTGGCCCGTGCGGTCATGCAGGCGTTCGGGCCGTCCCGGATCAAGGAAGTGTCGTTCGCGGGCGGCAAGATCGACATGCTCCGGCTGGCGCGCTAGCGTGGCGGCTGCACCCACCGGGCCGGTGGGCACCGGGCCCGCCGGGGACGTGGCGAGACGAGGGGAGTCGGCGTGCTGATTCCGGACCGCATCCACTACTTCAGCTATGCGACCGGGGTATCGCTCGAACTCCCGGTCGGCTTCAGCGACAGCGAACAGCCGACCGGTGCCAGCTATGTGCGGTACGACGATGACGACGAGTCGGTACTGGCGGCGGTGCTCGTGACGGTGGTCGCGGACGGGCCGCCCGGCGGCGCGGCGCTGCTGGCCGACGCGATGGCCGAGGCCGCCGGGGAGGTGCTCGGCCGCGAGACGCGCACGATCGACGACGAAACGGTGGCGGTGGCGGAATTGCACTACCCGCAAGGCCTTCCGTCATCGGCGACGATGGATCCGGAGTCGACGACCGCGAGCCTGCTCGGCTCCGACCTGTACGTGCAGTTCGCCGCGCTGGACCTGGCCGGCCGATTCGTCACCCTCACCGCCGCCGCGCCGTACGCCGAGCTCGACCACTACCGCCCGATGTACCGGGAGGCGCTGGAGTCCTGCCGCTTCATCGCGATGGAGGCGGCGTCATGACCGGCACCGGAGAGACCGGCGGAGAGACCGGCGGGGCCGCGGAGGCCCAGCGGGACACACTGCGCTACGCATCGCTGACCTCGCTGGAACTGCTGCTGTCGCTGCGGATCCCGATCGGCAGCGATCTGACGAGCGAGCCGGACCTGCTGCGGATCGCGCTGCCCGGCGTCACCGGCGACCGGCAGGCGACGTTCACCATCCGCTCCGGTGAGCCCGCGGAGCGCGGCGAGGAGTGGTTCGCGACGTTCCGCGACCAGATCGTCGAGCGGATGCCGTCGGCCGTCGACGGGTTCGAGCTGGTCGACCGGCAGGACTTCGTGCTGTCCAGCTTCGTGGACGTCACCGCGGTGTACTACCGGCGCGCGGTGCCGCCGGAGCTGGGCGGCGACGTCAGCCAACTGCAGGCCTACCTGTGGTACACGTCGTCGCAGATGTACGTGGTGGATGCGGCGACCGCCCGCCAGGACGAGGGTCGGCACTTCCCGGTCTTCGACGCGATCCTGCGGTCGATCCGGGTGCTGCC
>CAZIIX010000021.1:16643-18682 GCA_964539345.1 uncultured Actinomycetes bacterium
CCGCCGCGGATCACCGTCAGCACGATCTCGCCCTGCGCGGACAGCCGTGCCGGGGACAGACCGATATCCTCCGGCCGCACCTCGCGCTCCGAGATCTGAAGACCCGCAACGGGTTCCAGCAGGTCCTCAATGAGCTCGCCGGCCTTCGGCGCGGTGATGGACAGCCCCAGCAGCCGGCCGGCCGATTCCGCCGTGGGGATGACCACGTCCGCCCCGCCCTGCCGGAGCACGCCGATGTTCTGCTGCTCCTTGACGGCCGCGGCGATGGTGGCGGTCGGGTTGAGCCGGCGGGTGGTCAGCGTCACCAGCACGTTCGTGTCGTCCCGGTCCGCCGCCACGATGACCTGGTTCGCGCCGGAGATCGCCGCCTGCCGCAGCACCTCCTCGCGGCGGGCATCGCCGACGACGCCGACGCAGCCGTCGGCGGTGGCCGCCTTGATGTTGCCGCCGTTGATATCGACCACGACGATCGACTCCGAGGACATACCCTGCTCCTTGAGCGCGGACACGGCGGAGCGCCCCTTCATGCCGTACCCGACGACCACGGTGTGTCTCTTCACGTGTCTCCTCCAGCGCGCATACCGGAACTGCTGCCGGCTGCGTTCGGTCAGCGCCTCGATCGTCGTGCCGACCAGCACGATCAGGAACAAGAAGCGTAGCGGCGTGATGATGAAGATGTTGACGACGCGGGCGCTCTCGGTGACCGGGGTGATGTCCCCGTAGCCGGTGGTCGACAGGGTGACCGTCGCGTAGTAGAACGCGTCGAGCATGCCCGACAGGCCCATGGTGTCGTTGTCGCGGTACCCGTCGCGGTCGATGTAGACCAGCAGGCCGGTGACCACGATGCACGCGAGGACGATCGCGATCCGCACCAGGATCGACCGGAACGGGCTCTTCTCCCGCTCGGGGAGAGCCAGCCGCGGTGCCGTCGGTCTACCGAATGTGCGCGCCACAAGCCAGCACCATACGTCGCCGGGGACGTCGGCACGGACCTGACACCCGGAAACCCGCCTGACGCGGCGTCCTCACGGCCCGATTACTACCCTTCTGGGTGGTCCTGGTTCGCCAGATATGCCTCGAACTGGGCGCCGATCTCGTCCGCGGTCGGCAGCGGGGCGGACTGTGAGAGCAGGCTGTGGCCGCTGGCCGCCACGAACGAGTCGTACTGCTTCTCGAGCGAGTGCACCACAGTGGCCACCTCGCCGTTCTCGTCCATCTGCTCGGCCAGCTGCACCTGCACGGCGGCCGCGGCCTCGTCCAGCCCGGAGGTCGGCAGCAACAGTCCGCTGGCATCCGCCGCGGCCTGGATCAGGCTGCGCGCCGTCTCCGGATACTCGGTGCGGGTGAGGTAGTGCGGCACGTGCGCGGCGAAGCCCATCGCCGGCTTGCCCGCCTGCCCGAGCCGATATTCGAGCACGCCGGTGGCGTGACCGGGCACCTCGACGGTGCCGATCCAGTTGGTCGCGTCCGGGATGAGCTCCGCGCTGGTGGCGTGCATGGACATCCCGGTCGGACGGGTGTGCGGCACCCCCATCGGGATCGCCATCAGCGAGATCGTCAGCCGCACGCCGAGCGCGTCGATGACATCGCGCACCGCGATCGCGAACTTCTCCCAGGACAGATCGGGCTCGGGCCCGGTGAACAGCAGGAACGGGGTGCCGGCCTCATCCCGGGCGCGTTCGATGACCAGGTGCGGCGCGTCATAGTCGGTAAAGGAGTTGGAGGTCAGCGTCAGTCCCGGACGTCGCGAGCGGTAGTCGACCAGGGCCTCGGTGTCGAAGCTGACCACGGGGCGTCGCGGTAGCACGCGATGCAGTTCCTTGACGGCGAGTTCGACGCCCATCCCGGCGTCCACGTATCCGTCCAGGGCCACGATCATGACGGGGTCGGCGCCGGCGAGCTCCTCGGCCGCCTCCGCGTCGATGCGATAGAGCTCGGCCGGGTCGCCGCGAAACCACGGTGTCGTTGATCCGTCCATGCCTCCAGTGTCCCATCACATCGACCGGCGTGCTGGGTAGTCCGCCGTGAGCGAACAGGGA
>CAZIIX010000022.1:0-18539 GCA_964539345.1 uncultured Actinomycetes bacterium
TCCTCGGACGGGGTGTCGTCCGGGGCATCGTCATCCGACGCTCCGTCGACGGTGGACTCCCCCGCGGACGCCTCCGCGACCAGCGCCTCGATATCGGCGGCGCTATCGGAGGCCGACCCGATCACGGCGAGCGGTGTGCCGGCCGCCACCGTCTGACCGGCAGTGACCAGCTTGCGGTGCAGCACGCCCGAGGTCTCGGCCTCGACGTCGATCACGGCCTTGTCCGTCTCGATCACCAGCAGCGCGTCGGAGAGATCGAAGGATGCGTTCTCCTCGACCGACCATTCCAGCAGCGTCGCCTGCTCCACACCCGCCGCGGGTGATGGCATGCGGAGGAATGAAGGCATCTGAAGGACTCCCGTCGCAGTATCGGTGCCGGTCAACGGCGGGGCTGGTAGTCGCGGAGCGCCTGGGCGACCTCTTCGGTCCTCGCGATCGCCGCACGCTCCAGCACCTTGCTGATGCTCGGCGAGGAGACCGCGCCGGTCACCCGCTGCACGGGTTGATCGAGCCAGTCGAAGAACCGCCGGCCGATCTCGTCCGCGAGCCAGCTGCCGTACGAGGTCCCGACGGCGCCCTGTTCGACGACCAGCACGTTGTTCGTCTTGCGGATGGAATCGCCGATCGTGTCCCAGTCGACGCTCGCGCGATCGAGCCAGCGCAGGTCGATCACCTCGGCATCGGATTCCGGCACCAGCTCCGCTGCTTCGAGTGAGTGCGCAACCATGGACAGGTACGTCACCACCGTCATGCCGCTGCCGGCGCGCCGCACACGGGCCTTTCCGATCGGGATGCAGTACTCGAGGTCGCGCACCGGCCCCGGCCCGGTGGACGAATAGAGGTCGACGTGCTCGATCACGAACACCGGATCCTCGCACCGCAGGGCGCTGTTCATCATGCCCACGTAGTCGAACGGCGTGCTGGGCGCGGCGATGCGCCAGCCCGCCGATGTCGACAGGATGCCGGCGGGGTCCATGGAGTGTTGGGAGCCGTAACCGGCTCCCGCGGCCGACTTGGCACGGAACACGACCGGCACGGCGTGGTCACCACCGAACATGTGTCGCATCTTGCCGATCTGATTGAACAGCTGATCGGCGGCGACCCAGAGGAAATCGGCGTACATCAGCTCCACGACGGGCCGGTACCGGCCGTCCAAGGCGATGCCGCCGCCCATTCCGGAGAACGCGTTCTCGCTGATGGGGGTACCGAGCACGCGGTCCGGGTACTTCTCCGGAAGGCCCTTGGTGGCGCCGTTGGTGCCGCCCGCCAGGCGGTGCACGTCCTCGCCGAGGATGACGATGCGATCATCGAGATCCATCGCGGCGCGCATCACCTCGGCGACCACCTCGATGAACGACCGGTCGGCCAGCTCGCCGTCGAACGTGTCCCAGTCGGCCATCGGCGCGTCCGCGAATTCGCTGAGGTCCCCGCGGATCCCGACGTCCACGAAGGAGGGGTCGGGCCACTCGGACTCCTTGATCTGCCGTTTGCCGGACGTGTCACCGGCGAGCGGCTCGGTGATGCCATCGCCGATCTCGGCCATGGTGCGGTTCGCGCGGGCAATCGCGTCATCGACCTGGTCCTGGGTGAGGATGCCGCGCCGCACCAGGTGGCCCGCGGTGCGCGCCAACGGGTCCCGTGCCCGCCAATCCTTCTCCTCGCCCTTGCTGCGATAGCCGAACGCGCTGCCGGGGAACGGCCCGTTCTGGTGGAAGTACCGGTAGACCTCCGCTTCGATCAGTGTGGGGCCGCCACCGGTCCGCATCCGATCCAGGGCCTCGGACATGGCCAGATGCACGGCGAGCGGATCCATGCCGTCGACGCGCCAGCTCGGGATCTTGAAGCCGGGCGCACGCGCCGAAAGCCGTGTCTCCGCAGCGGATTCCGTCACATGCGTCGACACCGCGTAGAGGTTGTTCTCGACGAAGAAGCACACCGGGAGCGACCACGCCGCGGCCAGGTTGAACGACTCGAGCACGCTGCCGATGTTGATCGCGCCGTCGCCGAAGTAGGTCACGGACACGGCGTCGGTCCCGGCACGTTTGTGGCTGAAGGCGAAACCGAGCGCCTGCGGCACGCCGCCACCGACGATGGCGTTGGTGCCCATGGCGCCGGCCTCGCGCCATTGCAGGTGCATCGATCCGCCGCGACCGCGGCAATATCCTCGGGCCAGCCCGCAGATCTCGGCCAGGCTGCGGTCCAGCACGGTGACGATCTCCTCGGACCATTCGGCGGTGGGATCGATGCCGTCCGGCGCCACATGTCCGAGCGCTTTGGCGAGGAACTGGTGATGGCCACGATGCGAGCCATTGACCGTGTCGGCCGTGCGCAGCGGCAGTACGGATCCGACGGCGCCGCCCTCCTGGCCGATACTGGAATGCGCCGGGCCGTGCACCAGGCCCTCGCCGGCCAGCGTGAGCACATACTCCTCGAACGCCCGGATCAGCACCAGTTCGCTGAACATCGACGTGAGCAACGTCGGTTCGGCGCCGTCCCAGTCCTCGTCGGTCGCGGCGAGTTCGATCCACGGTTCGGACATGTCCAGGCTCGTCCGATGGCTCATCTGCTCCACCTTTCTGCGTGGCCGGCAGGCAGCGCGCCTGAGTGTGCGCATCGCCGATCCGCACCGCGTCTGGCTCGTCGCTCGCAGGGCCGGAGGGTCGCGAACCAACGTCGCACTCGCCGCGCTCCGCCATGCCCGATGTTCACCGTTTGGATCCAATCGATGCGATTCTTCCACAGTAACTCGTGACCGGAATGTTGTCGATACCCCTTGACTTGGGCAATCGTGTCCCGCATTCTACTTGCCAGACGCGCGATTGGATCCGATCAGCACAACGGACGCGACACCGCACACAGCCGTAGCAACAAGGCAGGGGTGACGAATGACCGATACGACGCGGGGCGGAATCCCCGGGCTCACCCGGTTCGACCATGTCGGCGTCACCGTGCCGAACCTCGAGGAGGCCACGCGCTTCCTGGTCGACATCGTGGGATTCGAGTACCTGTATTCGCTCGGCCCGATGGGCGACGCCGAGGGCGACTGGATGACGCAGCATCTGAACGTGCACCCGCGGGCGGCATGCCAGGAGCTGCGCTTCTTCCGCTGCGGACCATCGCCGGTCCTCGAGGTCTTCGAGTTCACCGCGCCCGAACAGCGCACCGACCCGCCGCGCAACAGCGATGTCGGCGGCCACCACATCGCCGTCTACGTCGAGGACATCGACCGGGCCGTCGCGTACCTGCGAACACACGGCGTGACCGTCCTCGGTGAACCGACGGTGAGCTCCGGCCCGCACCTCGGGCAGCGCTGGGTCTACTTCCTGGCTCCCTGGGGACTGCAGTTCGAACTCGTCTCCTACCCGAACGGACGCGCCTTCTACCTGGCGGAGGACCGGGAGCAGCGACCTGCCGCCTCCGGCTCCGCCGGAGCGCCGTGATGCCCCGACGCCCAGGACGGAGGTGACACGCGCACCGGCCATTACGCACCTTTGCCCACCCGACCGCACCGCCGACGTCGTGTCATCGACGTCACGGCGGCAGCCATCGCTGACCTACATGACGGGCCGCCGCTCGGCGACCTTCTCAGTCCAGTAAGGGGAGTACGACGTGCACATCAAACGACTAGTGCCGCTCGCCGCCGCCATGATGTTGGTGGTCGCCGCGTGCGGATCGTCAGGATCCGAAGGGCAGTCGGCGCCGTCCGACCAGCCGACCCAGAGCGCCGCCGGGGCCGACGACGATGCCGGAGCCGACGACGATGCCGGCACCGACGGTGACGGCGGCGAATCCGGATCCGCGGACGCGCCGGAGCCCAGCGGCGATCCGATCGTGGTCGGGTCCACGCTATCGCTGACCGGTGCTTTCGGAGCGACCGGCATCATCCACAAGATCGCCGGCGAGGAGTTCGTCGACCGGCTCAACGCCAACGGAGGCCTGCTCGGCCGCCCGGTGGAGTGGAAGCTGCTGGACGACGAGAGCGATGCCTCCAAGGTCGGGCAGCTCTACGAGCGGCTCATCACGCAGGACCAGGTCGACCTCATCATGGGGCCGTACGCCACGCCGAACATCCTGGCCGCCATGCCGGTCGCGGAGCGGCACGGGTACATACTGCCGCAGCACACCGCGGTGCTGGCCCCGCAGCTCACCTATGCCTGTCAGTTCCCGGGCTGGTCGATCGGTGCCACGCCGAACGCATTCGTTCCCACCGAGGTGTTCGACGCGCTGGATTCGCTCGAAACCACTCCGGAGAAGGTCGCGCTCGTCACCAGCCAGAGCGGCTCGGCGGCCTTCGTCACCGACGGCTACGGCGACGACACCACGGGATTCACCAGCATCGCGCCGGAACGCGGGTATGACGTCGTCCTGGACGTGCACTACCCGCCGACGACGACCGACTGGGGACCGCTGGCCACGCAGATCCGCGACGCCGACCCGGACGTGCTGATCAACAACAGCCTCGGCGTCGACACCGTCAACCTGCTCACGGCGATGAAGCAGCTCGGCTATACGCCACCGCTGACCTTCACGCTGTTCCCGGCGCCCGGACCGCTGCTGGAGCTCGGCGACCTGGCCCAGGACGTGATGTCAGTATCGCTGTTCGAACCCAACGATGCGCTGCTGGAGAATCTCGATCCGGAGGCCACCGAGATCGCGAACGACTTCACCACGCGGGCCGAAGCGGAGGACGTGCCGTACCCGGTGTTCGAGACCCAGGCCGTCGCATCGTGGAACGCCTGGCAGATCCTGACCGAGGCCGCCGCCGGAGCGGACAGCCTGGACGGCCAGGCCATGTGCGACTACCTGCACGAGAACGGCGTCGACACCACGTTCACCGGCCATCTGGACTTCGACCCCGAGAAGAACAATTTCTGGGAGCCGCGCCAGCAGCTCAAGCAGATCCAGGGTGACCAGTGGGTCGTCGTCTGGGACAAGGAGCTCGCGGCCGCGCCCCTGCAGGGTCCGTCCGCGTAAGGATCCGTCCACCACGGCCGGTGACGGCGCCGCGATCACCGTCACCGGCCGCGTCCGCCCCTCGGTCCGGCCGCGTGCGAGCGGCCGGACCGACCGGCGATCGAAGGAGTGTCGATGAACGTCGCACAAGGCATCATCTCGGGTGGCCTGATCGGCGGGCTCTATGCACTGATGGCCGTCGGCCTGTCGTTGACCTGGGGCATCCTGCGCATCATCAACGTCATGCATTTCGCCCTGATCCTGATCGGCGCGTACCTGACCCTGCAGATGACGTCGACGTGGGGCTGGGACCCGCTGCTGACCATGGTGATCAGCGTGCCGCTGCTGTTCGCGCTCGGCGCGCTCATCCAACTGGCGTACGACGTCTTCGCGCTCACGGAGTTCAACTCGCTGCTGGTCAGCTTCGGATTGCTGATCGTCGTCATCCAGTCCTCGACACTGATCTGGACGGCCGATTTCCGCTCCCTGCCCATCGACCGCAATGCCTACGTGACCGATTCGATCCACCTCGGCCGGGTCGTCCTGCCCATGACGACGCTCGTGGCATTCCTGTTCGCGGTCGTGCTCATCGTCGGCGCCCACGTCGTGTTGATGCGCACGTTCCTGGGCCGCGCCATGCGGGCGTTCTCCCAGGACCGGCCAGTCGCCGCGGCTTTCGGAATCCATGATCGGCGCCTGGCGCTCATCGTCGCCGGGTTCGCCGGTGCCACCGGCGCGGTGGCCGGTTCGATCTTCCTGCTGGGCAATCACATCGCGCCGACCGTGCCGTATAGCTGGTTCGGCATCGTGTTCGCCGTCGTCATCCTGGGCGGCATCGGCAACCTGCTCGGAACCCTCTGGGCGGGTATCGGCATCGGGGTGCTCTCCGGCGTGGTCGCGACCGTGTGGTCCCCCTCGGCCGAGCCGCTGGTGTTGTTCCTGGCGATCGCACTGGCCCTGATCCTTCGGCCGCAAGGCCTCTTCACCCGGAGCAGAGTGGCATGAGGCGTTCCCCCGGCCTGTGGGCCGTCGTCGCAGTCTTCGTCATCCTGGCGCTCGCCGCCTTCGCCAACGACGCGCTGGGCATACCGATCTACTACTTGATCCTGTTCAGCACCGTGCTGTTCTGGGTGACGCAGGCGACGAGCTGGAGCCTGCTGTCCGGCTACGCCGGCTACTTCAGTTTCGGCCAGGGCGCCTATATCGGCGTCGGCGCGTACTCCATGGCGATCGTCACAGGTCGGCACGGCATGAACTTCCTGCTCAGCATCCTCGTCGGAACGGTGCTGTCGGCGGCCCTGGCCTGGGTGACGGGCGCGATCGCCTTCCGCCTCAAGTCGCTTCGCGGCGAGATCTTCGCCCTGCTGACGTTGACCGTGCCCTTCATCCTCGCGGCGATCGCGACGTTGACAAAATCCATCGACGGCGGACAGGGCACCACGCTGCCGGTGCCGTCCTACCCGGGGTGGGTGGCCGACTTCCAGCATCTGCTGTTCTATCTGAACCTGGTGGTCGCGGCGATCTCCATCGGGGTGGCCGTGTGGGTGACCTCGTCCCGACTGGGGCGCGGCCTGGCCGCCATCAACGATGCGGAGGACGCCGCCGAGGTCCTCGGTGTGCCGACCTACCGCTACAAGATGATCGCCATTGTGATCGGTGGCGCCCTCGGCGGCATGGGCGGCGCGCTGTTCGGCATGCAGATCGGTTTCGTATCCGTCGAGACCATCTTCAACCTGACGATCCCGCTGACGGTCATCGTCATCAGCGTGCTCGGTGGACGGCGGCACTGGGCCGGTCCCATCGTCGGGGCACTGCTCATCGTGATCCTGCAGGATCGACTGTCCTCGTTCGATCTGACCGCGTGGAGCCCGATCATCTTCGGCGCTCTGCTGGCGATCCTGGTCGTGCTGGCGCCGGAGGGGATGTATCCGAAGCTGCGCGCACACCCGGCGATCTCGCTCGGCGCCCTGCTGGTGGGCGGCGGCGTCGGGTTCGCGATCCCGGCGCTGTCCGGCACGGACGCGCTCCTCGTCGGCATGCTGGCCGCGCTCCTCGCGGCGTCGGTGGCGACCGCCGTTCCGCAGCGCCGAACGGTCGGCGCGAGGCCGGCGCCGGACCGGGCGGGCGAGACGGACGACGCGGGCGAGACGGACGACGCGGGCGAGGCGCCGCCCGCGGACAGCGCCGATCTCGAGGCCATCGGGCCGGACGAGGATGCCACCGACCAGCGGACCGACACCGCACCGGCCGCACCGGGTCGCACCATCGTCGAGTGTCGCGACGTGGTCAAGCATTTCGGCGGCGTCCAGGCGCTTCGCGGCGTGAGCTTCGCCATCACGTCCGGCGAGCTCGTCGGGCTGGTCGGCCCGAACGGGTCCGGGAAGACCACGCTGATGAACCTCGTCTCCGGCGCGCTACCGGCGACATCCGGAGCCATCGCGATCGCCGGCACGCCCACCTCGGGATTGGCCGCGCACAAGATCGCGCACGCCGGAGTCGCCCGCACGTACCAGATCCCCCGGCCCTTCCAGTCCATGACGGTGCGCGACAACGTCGCCACCGCCATCATGTTCGGCCGGCGCGCGCCGGCGCTCGATGACGCTCGGCGGCAGGCCGAGGGCTTCCTGCGCACCGTCGCGCTGCAGGAGTACGCGGACCGGTTCCCGAACGAGTTGACGCTGCACCAGCGACTCATGCTGGAGATCGCCCGGGCCATCGCCGCCGATCCGGTCGTGCTGCTGCTCGACGAGGCGCTGGCCGGGCTGAACCCCGCTGAGATCGATGCGGCGGTGACCGTGATCCGCCGCATCCACCGGACGGGCATTACGATCATCGTTGTCGAGCACCTGCTCCGCGTGCTGAACCAACTCGCATCGCGGATCATCGTGCTCAACAACGGGGAGCTGATCGCGGACGGGGATCCGTCCACCGTGCTGTCGGATCCCGAGGTGGTCCGGGCCTATCTCGGTCGAAGCCAATCGCCGGTCGGAGAGCGGGAGGGGGATGAGCTACATGCTTGACGTCGACGGACTCAACGCGCACTACGGCCAGGCGCAGGCGCTCTGGGACGTGTCCGTGCGCGTCGGCAGCGAGGAGATCGTCTGTGTGGTCGGCCCCAATGGCGCCGGGAAGACGACGCTGGCCAACACGATTGCCGGCATGCACCGCGCGTCGTCGGGCCGCATCATGGTGGGCGGTATCGACGTGACCGCCGTCCCCGGCCACGCAGTGTGCGATCACGGAGTCGCGATCGTCCCCGAGGGCCGGCACATCTTCGCCGAGATGTCCGTGCGGGACAACCTGCTGCTGGGCGCTTTTCGACGCCAGGTGCGCAAGGATTATCGCGCCAACGAGGCCCACGTCTACGAGCTGTTCCCGCGACTGGCGGAACGGCCGCGGCAACTGGCGGCGAGCCTGTCCGGCGGAGAACAGCAGATGCTGGCCATCGGCCGGGCGCTGATGTCGCGGCCGACCATGCTGATCCTGGACGAGCCGTCCCTGGGCCTGGCGCCGGTCATCGTGGACGAGGTCTTCGACGCCGTGCGGGCCGTGAACGCCGACGGCGTCGCCGTGCTGATGGTCGAGCAGGACGTGCACCGAGCGTTGGAGATCGCCGATCGCGGATACCTGCTCATCGAGGGTCGCGTCGTGGTGGACGGGACCAGCGCGGAACTGGTCGACAGCCCAGTGGTGCGGCAACGCGTGCTGGGCGTGTGACCGGGATGCATCGAGGGGGACTCCGGTGACGCGCCGGGACGGGGCCGGAGTCGCGAGCCAGCGGATCGCGGCGCACCTGCGGGATGACATCCTGACCGGCCTGCTGCGCCCGGGCGAGCGCATCCGCCAGGAGGAGATCGCCGCCCGCGAGGGATCCAGCCGGCTGCCGGTGCGCGAGGCGCTGCGCATCCTGCATTCCCAAGGGCTTATCCAGCTCAAAGCGAGCAGCGGGGCGTGGGTGTCCAAGCTCGATCTGGCCGAGTGCCAGGCGGTGTACAAGATGCGCGAGCGGCTGGAGCCACTGGCGCTGACCGAGAGCATCCCGCACCTGGACGCCGACACCCTCGCGGAGATCGACCGGCTGCAGTCGGAGATCGAACACACCGACGACCAGGACCGGTTCCTGGCACTGGACCGAGAACTGCACCTACTGTGCTACGCGGGCAACCCCATCGCCGAGCTCCATGCGATGGTCGAGCGGTTCTGGAACACCACCCAGGCCTATCGGCGGGCGTTCGTGCGGGTCAGCGGTCCGGGCCGGATGTGGGTGGTCAACGCGGAACATCGCCTGCTCATCGACGCGATCCGCCGGCGCGACACCGCCGACGGGGAACGGTTCCTCGTCGCCCACATCCGCCGCACGCGCGAGTCACTGGCGAACCACCCCGAGGTCTTCGACGTGGACGGGGAGTGATCCCCGCCGGTCAGGAATGCCGTTCGCCCCGGCACCGCGCAGCACGGCGTCGCTACTCGCCGCGCAGGTACCGCGCCATGGCGCTCATGTCCGCCTCGCCGAAGCCGTGTGAGATCGCCTCCGCCGCAGCAGTACTCGCCGCGCGCGCTCCCGGCATGGTCGCTCCCACCCGATCGGCGAGTGCGAGGATGAGCCGCAGGTCCTTGCCGACCAGGTCCAGACTGAACGCGACCGGGGCGTCGTCGGGGCGGGCGAACGCCTCCCGCTTGTAGCCGACGAACGGCGCCGCGGCCGCACTGTCGGCGATCACGTCGTAGAAGACACGGCGCTCGACACCGGATCTCTCGGCCAGCACGATGGATTCGGACAGCGCCTGATTCAGCGCATGCACCACGGCGTTGACGGCCAGCTTGACCACTGCCCCCGATCCGCTCGGTCCGACCGACACGACGCGCCGCCCGACCGTCTCGAGGACCGGGCGGGCGCGGTCGAGCGCGGCGGCGTCGCCGCCGACCATCACGGTCAGGCCGCCGGACAGGGCGGCCGGAACGCTGCCCGAGACGGGTGTGTCGAGCATCGCGGCGTCGCGGCCGGCCACCGCGGCGGCGAGTTCGCGTGCCGTCTCGGGATCGATCGTGGACGTGTCGCACACCACCGTTCCGGGGGCCAGCGCGGAGACCAGGCCGCCGTCGCCCAGATAGACCGCGCGGCAGGCGACATCGTCGGCGAGCGAGACCAGGACGACGCCGGGCCGTGCGTCGCGGACCGCATCGCCGGATACCCACGCGCCGACGTCGGCGGGCGTGTCCAGCACGGTCGCGCCGATCTCGCCGCCGACCGAGCGGGCCTTGTCGGCGCTGCGGTTGTGCACACCGACGACGTGGCCCTGCTCGCGCAGGCGCGTCGCCATGGCGGCGCCCATGCGACCCATCCCGATGACGGCGACCCGCATCGGCGCGTCGCTCACGGAACCCATGTTTGCCTCATGTCAGCATCCAGCCCCCGTCGATATAGATCTGCTGGCCGTTCATGGACTTGTTGCGTAGCAGGAAGTCGATCGTGTCCACGACATCGACCATCGTGGCGAGCACGCCGGTGGGGGTGCGGGACCGGTATCCCTCCAGGACTTCGGCGGGCTTCGCCGCCCAGAAGGGGCTGTCGCCCACGATCCCCGGGTGGATGGCGTTGACCCGTACCGGGGCGAGTTCCATGGCCAGCGTGTTGACCATGCCGATGATGCCTCCGTTGATCGTGGACACCGTCGTCGAGCCGGGATAGGGCTTGTCCTTCGCGCGGCCGCCGAACAGCACGATCGATGCCTCCGGCGTCATCCGCTCGTGCAGCACATGGACCGTCTCGATGTACGACACCAGCTTCGTGGTGGTCAGCGAGATGGCGCGGTCGATCGCGTAGTCCTTGACGCTGTTGGAATCGCGGTCGATGGCCAGCAGCACGAGCTCGTCCACCCGCTCGATGTCCGCGAGGGATCCCGCGATCGAGGTCGGATCGGCGAGGTCGACATGCATCGCACGCGCGCCGATCTCGGCGGCCGCGGCCTTGCCGCGGTCCATGTCGCGTCCCGCGATCACGACATCATGGCCGGCCGCGGCCCGCGATCGGGCGAATTCCAATCCGATGCCGGCGGTCCCGCCGATCACTACCGAAGTCATGGTGATGGTGCTCCTTTTGTCGTCGTCATCGTGCGATGCCCGGTGCGGGCTCGATCCGCGGTGGCGGCCCGCTCCTCACCGGCCCTCGTTCTTCAGCGCCTCGCGCAGGTAGTCCCAGTCGCGCATGAACCGGTAGGCGTGCCGGCTCGGCGGCAGCGGCGACTGCGTCTCCAACCAGGTGACGGTGGTGTCGGTGACGTTGCGGAACGAGTGCACGCAACCGACGCCCGCCCAGGCGATATCGCCGGCCCGCAGGTCGTACTCCACCCCGTCGAACGTGGCCAGTACGCTGCCATCGGTGATGTAGTACGTCTCCTCCAGTGGGTGGTCGTGCGGCGAGGCCAGGCCACCTGGTTCGTACTGCACCATGAACATGTTGGCCAACGTCGCACCCAGGTCCGTATCGACCATCATCTTCAGCGAGATTCCGCTGTAGACCAGCAGAGCCGTGCGCATCGACGCCGACACCGCCAGGTTCTCCTGGCCCTGGCGGTCGCGGTCCATGTGCTCGGGCGCCACGTGCCCGTAGTTCCGGGTTCGCGGGTCGCGGACGTCGATCCGCACTGGCGAGACATCGTCGCGGGCGGCAACGAGTTCGGTATCGCCGTGGTGTGCGGCGCGCGGCGCCGGCGCCGAGCAGCGCGCCCACTCGGCCCGCACTGTGCCATCATTGCGCAGCGAGTGCGGCACTCCGACCGGGATCAGCCCGTAGTCGCCCGCACCCAGCAGCACGGCACCGTCCGGGGTCTGGACGATCACCTCTCCCGCGGTGACGTACATGCTCTCCTCGTAGGAGTGCAGGTGCCAGGGGACGCGGCCCCCCGGGTCCATCCGGCCGAGCCCGAAACCGGTGTGCACGGCCGGACTGTCGAATCCCACCGCGGACCAGCCGAGGTATCCGGTCGCGCCTTCCAGCGGCCCGCCGGGCGGCGCCCAGACCGCGTCGGCCGCTCGGGCGACCAGATGGGCCGTCATCCCTGATCCGCCTTCGCCGCGCTGCGCTTCTCCCCGCGCCCGGCCGCCGTGTTCAGGTGCGACTCGGACTCGCGCACCGACGGCAGCGGGCCGGTGGCCGCGAAGTACCGGCGCCCGGCGACCAACAGCTCCTCCGCCGGGAACTTGGTGATCACCTCGCAGCCGTCTGCGGTGACGACGACCTCCTCCTCGATGCGCGCCGCGGACCAGCCGTCGGCGCCGGGCCAGTAGGTCTCGAGCGCGAAGACCATGCCCTCCTCGAGGACCTCGGGGTGATCGAGCGAGACGAGTCGGGAGAAGATGGGTTTCTCCCAGATCGACAGGCCGACCCCGTGGCCGTACTGCAGGGCGAATGCGGCCTCCTCGCTCGGGAATCCGAACTCCTGAGCGGTCGGCCACACCGAGACGATGTCCGCCGTGGTGGCGCCCGGCCGGACGAGCGCGATCGCCTCGTCCATGTATTCGCGGCACCGGATGTAGGCGTCACGCATGGCGGGCGAGGCGCTGCCGACCGCGAAGCAGCGGTAGTAGCAGGTCCGGTAGCCCATGTGGCTGTGCAGGATGTCGAAGAACGCCGGGTCGCCGGGTCGCACCAGCCGGTCGGAGTAGACGTGCGGGTGCGGGGAGCAGCGTTCGCCCGAGATCGCGTTCACCCCTTCGACATACTCGCTGCCCAGGTCGTAGAGCGTCTTGGACACGACGCCGACGCACTCGTTCTCGCGAACCCCCGGGCGGAGGAACTCGTAGAGGTCCTCGTAGGCGGCATCCACCATCGAGCACGCCTGCGTGAGCAGCGCGATCTCGTCAACGGTCTTGATCTTGCGCGCCTGCAGGAACACCTGTTGGCCGTCGACCACGGTCAGTCCCTCGGCCTGCAGCGCCGCCAGGATGGGCATCTCCACCAGGTCGACACCGATCGGCGCGTCGGCGAGGTCGTGCTCACGCAGCACGGTGGCGACCTTCTTCGCGACGTCCTCGGCGATACCGGCGGCGGGGTTGAACGCGCCCCGCAGGGTGGAGATGCCCGCGCGGGCGCGGTCCTCGCCGTCCAGCCACGGATTGAACAGTTGGTGGTGCTTGGCGGCGGAACCGAAGTCCCACAGCACCGGCTCGCCGCCACGCGGGAGCACGGCGAAGCGGATGAGCTTGTCCATGGCCCAGGTGCCGATGTGGGTGGCCGTCATGTAACGGATGTTCGCGAAATCGAACGTGAGCAGCGCGCCCAGCTCGGACGCCTCCAGGGTCGCCCGGAGCTTCGCGAGCCGCTCGTCGCGAAGCCGAGCGAGATCGATCCGCTCCTCCCAGTCCACGGCGTTGGTGCCGAATGTTCGGATGGACATGTCCATCTCCTTCCGCGGCATGATGCGTCGCAGTCGTCTCAGCCGTTCAGATGTTTAGACATACTGAACACAGTTGGCACTGTAGATTGCTCATCGGCGACGGTCAAGGGTCGGACGGGTCGGTCCCTGGGAGGATCCGCCGCTCGGGAGGCTGTGATGGGACACGTCGAGATTCCGCCGATCGGCGAGCGCATCCGCGCCGTGCGCCAGGCGCGCGACATCAGCCTGCGCGGGCTGGCGCGGCAGGCCGGCGTCTCGGCCAGCCTGGTCTCGCAGATCGAGACCGGCAGACTGCGCCCCAGTGTCAGTACGCTCTACGCCATCACGGGCGCGCTGGGCGTCCCCCTGGCCGACCTCCTCGACTCGCCCGCCATGGACACCGCCCCTGACGGCGCCCGGATCCCCTCGCCGGTGACGACGGCCGGCCTGACGGCCATGCTCGCCAGCAATCCGGTGACCGACCGCACGGCCCCGGCGCGGGCGATCGCGACCGCGCACCCGGCGGACACCGCGACGACGACGCCCGGCACCCGCGAGACGATCACCCTCGGCTCGGGGGTGGTCTGGGAGGTCCTGGGGCAGCTGGACGGCCAGCGCGTCGACTTCCTGCGCATCACCTACGAACCCGGAAGCGCGTCCAGCGTCGGCGAATTGATGAGCCACCCGGGCACCGAGTACGGCTTCCTGCTGTCCGGCGAGCTGGTGATGCAGCTCGGCGACTCCGAACGGACCCTGGTGCCGGGCGAGGCCATCAGCTTCCGCTCCACCACCCCCCACCGGTTCCGCAATGACGGCTCCGCACCGGCGATCGGGATCTGGTTCGTCATCGACGACGCGTGACGCGGTGCGGGGCCGCGACCGACGCCGCGAGCTCCCGCGGATGCGCGACCACCCGCCCACGAACTCCCGCGGATGCGCGATCACCGGCCCGCGAACTGCGTCCGCGACCACTCGCCCGTCCGCGAACTGCGTCATACCAGGGTCTTGAGGAACCGTTCAGTATAAATTAACATCGCCGCTAACAGTCCATGCCGAATCGGTCACATCGACTCGGACCGTCGGCGAACTCGTGGCTCGCATCACCGTTCGTCGCGGAATGACCCCAGGAGGTTGAGCGGCGTATGTCAGCAGCACAGGACATGACACCGGGCCGGCCCATTGTGTTCCGCAATGGGATCGTGCTCCAGATGGACGATGCCCACACAGTGATCCCGGACGGCGACGTCCTCGTCATCGACGGCGCCATCGCACAGGTCGGCCCGAACCTACAAGCACCGGATGACGCGGTCGAGATCGATTCGCGGGGCGGCATTCTGATGCCCGGCATGATCGACACCCACCGGCACATGTGGCAGACGGCGATGCGCGGATACGGCGCCGACTGGACGTTGACCCAGTACTTCGTCTGGTACTACCTCGAGCACGGCATGAAGTTCCGACCGCAGGACGTCGCCGCCGGCAACCGGCTCTCCGCTCTCGATGCGGTCGAGTCCGGCGTCACCACGAGCGTCGATTGGTCCCACGGGCTACGCACCCCCGAGCACGGCGAGGCCGCGCTGGAGGCGCTACGCAGCTCTCCGGGCCGGTACATCCTGGCCTACGGCAACATCACCGCCCCGCCGGCCGAGTGGACCGCGGATCCGGCCGTGCGCAGCATCATCGAGCGGGCGCGGGACGACTCGAAGATGTTCGGGGCGCAGATCGCGTTCGACGTGCCGGAGGATCCGGCGTTCCCGGAGCGCGCCGCGTTCGAGGCCGCCAAGGAGCTGGGCGTGACGGTGACGACGCACGCCGGGGTCTGGGGCGCGACCAATGACGCCGGTGTCAGGGCGATGTACGAGGCCGGCGTCATGGAGCCGGGAACGATCTACGTGCACTGCGCCTCGCTCAACGACGACTCGCTCGCGATGATCGCGGCCACCGGCGGCGTCGCCTCGCTGGCCACCGAGAGCGAGAACACCTGCGGGCAGGGCTATCCCCCGGCATTCAAGATCCGCCGGCACGGCATCCAGGCCTCACTGTCGATCGACACCAGCGTGTGGATGAGCGCCGACATGTTCTCCGCCATGCGCTCCACCATCGGCGCCGACCGTGCCATGGAACACCATCTCGCGCATGCCAAGGGCGAGACCATCACGCACGTGCAGTTGCGCGTGGAGGACGTCGTGGACTGGGCCACCCGCGGCGGCGCCAAGGTACTGGGCAAGTGGAGCGAGATCGGCAGCCTCGAGCCGGGCAAGCGCGCCGACGTCGTCCTGGTGAAGAACGACGACTCCCCCACCATGACGCCGATCATCAATCCCTACGGCCACGTGGTCTACCAGGCCGGTCGCGGGGACGTGCACACCGTGCTCGTCGGTGGCGAACCGGTGAAGCACAACGGCAAGCTGGTGGCCGGCGATCTGGCCTCGGTCAAGGCGGAGGTCGCGGACACCGTGAGCTACCTGACCAGCCAACTCACCGACGAGACCTGGCGCGGCGGAATGTTCCCCGACATCCCGGAGACGGAGATCCTCACCAACCCGTACCAGTACCGGAAGGGCGAGGTGGCCGCCGGCGGAGCGTAGCCCGCGAGTCCGCCGCGCGCTCGCGGGCGGGGCCACGACCGACCTGGGCCCCGCCCGCGAGCGCTCGCCTCAGCCGGCGACCGGCGAGGTGACGGCCAACACCCGCGTCATCGCCGATCGCAGTGCCTCGCCGGCATCCGATGGCGCCGTCACGCTGCGCCACGCGACGATGTCGTCCGGGCGGATCAGCACCGCGCCGCCGGGCTCGATGCCGTAGACCTGATGGAACGTGCCCGCTGGATCGGTGACGCCGCCCTGACCCACCACTACCGCGGTGATCGGGACATCCAGGTCCGCCGCGACAGCCGCTGCGGCCTCGGCCCAGCCGCCGCCGGCGGACCCGGTCAGCAGCAGGAATCCGCGCTGCACGAGATCGAGCGTCGAGATCTCGTCGCCGCCCCGGGCGAGCCAGACGTGCGGAGCACGCGAGCCCACGAGAAGCGTGCCGCTGCGCGGGTTGTGCGTGGATGGCCCCGCGCCGGTGGCCGGTTCCGCGCCGGTGGCCGGATCCGCGCCGGTGGCCGGCAGATCGCCGTCGGCCGATTCCTCCGGGATCACGGCGATCACGGCGTCGGATCGGTAGACCGCTCCCAGCTCGACGGCCGCGTCATCGAGGATCTCGGCCAGGTTCTCCTGCGGCAGGTCCGGGTCCAGCCGGGCCACATATCGCGCGTAGGCCTGCTCGGCCACCAGTGCACTGTTCGGACGCCGCTCGGCGTCGTAGCTGTCCAGCAGGGTGGGTCCGGCCGTCCCGCCCAGCACGTGCGCCAGTTTCCAGGCCAGATTGTGGGCGTCGGCGATCCCGGCATTGCCGCCGAATCCGCCGGTGGGTGGCATGGTATGTGCGCTGTCGCCGGCCAGCAGCACCCGGCCGGACCGGAATGAGCTCGCCCAGCCCGCCGATGCCTCCCAGCTCTGCACGCTGTCGATGGTGATCGGCCAGTCGTCGGGTGCGCCGAGTGCGGCCCGGACGAAGTAGGTCAACCGCTCGGTGCTCAGGTCCGCGCTGACGTTGGTGTCCTTGCCGCCGCCCGCGGTCTTCGTCGAGAACACCGCCAGGAAACCGGAATCCGCCGTGATGGAGAACCGGAAGAAGGCCAGGAACTCCGGATGGGTCACGTAGATGACGCTGAGGTTCCGGTCGCCGATCATCTCCCGCACATCGGACTTGAAGTAGATCGTGATGCAGTTGGCGAACGTGCCTCGACCCTCCAGCGGGATGCCGAGCTGCTCGCGGATGGGGCTGTGCGCGCCGTCCGCGGCGACCAGGTAGTCCGCATGCACGGTCTGGGTCGAGCCGTCCGCACGGTCACGGATCGTCGCGTGGACGCCGTCGTCGACCTCGGAGAACGCGACAAGCTCGGTATTGAAACGAATGTCGGCGCCGTCCTGGCGCGCACGGTCGCGGAGGATCGGCTCCAGCCCGATCTGCGTGATGAACAGTCGCGGGGTCGCGCTGAGGTGTTCGACCCCGGAGTTGTAGTTCTCCTGGAAGTAGGCGAGTTCCTTGCCGGCGAGGGTCTCGACCGCCATGATCGCACCCTGCTGGACGAACTCCAGGTCTGCGGCCCGCTCGACCTGCTTGTCGATGCCCAGGCTGCGGAAGATCTCCATGGTGCGTTGATGGAATGACGCGGCCCTGGGGTGGATGGCCGTTCCCGAGTGTCGTTCCACCACGAGCGTGTCGACGCCGTGCGCGCCCAAGAGGGCGGACGTGGCCAGGCCCACGAGACTGCCGCCGACGATGAGTACAGGTTTCCGGATGTCCGGCATCTTGCCTCCCAGGCCAGGCCCGCTGGCGCGTGCATTCGGTCGCGCCACCACGGGGGTGAACTATTCTGCGGTCCGACTCGTGATCGGGCGTGGGTGATCGACGCGGTGGTAGCGCGTCGAGGTGGACGAGTGGCGCTCTCGCACCGGCAGAGTGGCCGGGGGTACCGGCAGCGTGGCCGGGGTACCGGGATGGCGAGCGCGTGATCTGCGTCTTGGGGGACATCATGACGCAGATCACGCACAGGTGTCAAGGCATACTGAACACCCTGGTCGCGCGAACGGTGCCGCGCACGTCGTGACCCCTCCCCCCGCAGACAGCGCAACGGCCCGCCATCCCTGCGCGGGATGACGGGCCGTTGCGGAATGCGGGCTGCTGAAAGCCTCCTAGGAACCTCCTAGAAGCCCATGCCTCCCATGCCTCCCATGTCGCCACCGCCGGCCGGAGCCGGGGCTTCCTTCTCCGGCTTGTCCGCGACCACGGCCTCGGTGGTCAGGAACAGCGCGGCGATGGACGCGGCGTTCTGCAGCGCCGAGCGGGTGACCTTGGCCGGGTCGATGATGCCCGCGGCCACCAGGTCCTTGTACTCGCCGGTCGCGGCGTCCAGGCCCTCACCCGCAGGCAGGCCCTTGACCTTCTCCGCGACGACCCCGCCCTCGAGGCCGGCGTTGACCGCGATCTGCTTCAGCGGCGCCTCGACGGCCGCGGCGACGATCGCCGCACCCGTGGCCTCGTCACCGTCGAGCTTCAACGACTCGAGCGCGACCTTGGCGGCGTGCAGCAGGGCCACGCCGCCACCGGCGACGATGCCCTCCTCCACCGCGGCCTTGGCGTTGCGCACGGCGTCCTCGA
>CAZIIX010000023.1:0-18417 GCA_964539345.1 uncultured Actinomycetes bacterium
TGGGAACGCCCGGGTTCGATCCGGCGACCATCGCCGCCGTGTATGCGGAGCTGGTCGCCGAGACGGCCGGCGATCGGGAGACGTGGCGCACGGTGGTCGATGTCGACCGGCCCGCCCCGTAACGACCGGACCCTTCCGTCGGCGGGCCTCAGCCGCCCGGGGCGACCACCCGCAGCTGCACCATGGCGGCGAACCTCGCCTCGGGGTCGGCGAGATCCATGCCGCCGACCTCGGCCAGACGCCGCAGCCGATACCGAAACGTGTTGGGATGCACGTAGACCGCCGCCGCCGCGGAGACGACATCGCCGAACGCGTCGAGCCAGGCGCGCAGGGTCTGCACCAGGTGCGTGTTGTGTCGGGCATCGTAGGCCTGCAGCCGCGCGATGGGGCCGGTCGGCTGATCGCCGCGGGCCGTGACGAGGTCGCGGAGTTCGAGCAGCAGCGATTCGACCTGGACCTCGGCGAGCGTCGCGACCCGGTGCGCGCTGCGATGGGTGCGCAGCACCCGCAGCACCCGATCCGCGGTCGCCCGCGCACCGGCGAGCGCTCCCGGGTCCGTGGTGACCGGGCCGACGCCGACCGTGGCGGTGACCCGCCGTCCGATCCGGTCGAGGAAGTCCCCGGCGATGCGGGCCGCGCGCTGTTGCCCGTCCGGGCCGGCCTCGGACAGCGGGATCAGCCCGTAGGCCGTATCACCGACCAGTGCCGCCGCGCTGCGGGGGTGGATCGCGGACAGGTGCACGGCGAGGGCGTCGCTGAGTCGCTCCCGCTCGGCCGTCAGCGACGCGTCCGGCGCCTCCGCGCTCCGGGTCTCGGGGTCGCCGGTGTCCGCGACGTCCAGCACGCCGACGGCGACGACCGCGACGGGCTGATCGGCCAACCCCAAGCGGGACAGCGCGTCCCGCGCTCCGATCCCGCCCTCCAACGCGGTGCTGACCAGATCCGCCCGGAGTCGGCGCTGCACATCGGCGCCGGCCCGCACCCGCAACAGGTGCAGCGCCACGAGTTTGGCGGCGTCCACCAGGGCGTGCGATCGCTCCGCGCTGAGCGGCTCGTGTGCCGCCGCCCAGATCGATCCGAGGATCTCGTCGCCGGCGCGGACGGCCACGGCGGTCCGCGGCACGGAGAAGTTGCCGTTGCCGGTCGGCAGCGGCTCGATGAACAGCGGTTCCGCGCTGCGGTAGAGCTCGCCGAACACGCCGCGCTCGGTCAACATGCGCGAGTAGCGTTCCGGCACCTGTCGGCCCAGGATGGTCTCGACCCGCGAGGCATCGGCCTCGTGCTGTCGACCGGAGAACGCCAGCACCCGCGAGTTGCGGTCCTCGATGGTGATCGGGGCATCCAGTAGCGAGCTGATCGCGTTGGCCAGGGTGAACAGGTCCCCGGAGGGCATGCCGCCGAGGGTGTCCGGCTCCGAGACGCCGACGTCCCCCTCCGCCAGCACCGATCGCAGCAGCGCGGCGAGCTGCGCCCAGGTCGCCCCCCGGGTGAGGGAGAGCAGCACGACCGCGGCCTCGTCCGCGGCGCGCGCCAGCTCCGGCCCGACCGTCACCGGCGACCGCAGCACCAGGCCCACGGCGCGCTGCCGGCCGAGCGCCGGCAGCAGCCCGAGCGCGTCCTCCGGCCGCAGCCCCACCCCCAGCACCAGTGCGTGCGGCGGCATCGCCGGTTCGTCCATCGGGTCGTGGATGACGACGGCGTCGATCTCGTCCGGCCGCTCCCCGTCGCCGTGCACGAGTTCCAGCAGCGTGTCCCCGAGGTCGTCGAGCACGCGACCCAGGCTGGCGCGGGGGCGTTCGTTCACGATCGGCTGCACCACCTGACGCTAGGGCGTTGTGGGACAGCATAGTTCGTCGCGCCGCACGAAGAAACGCCCGATGCTCGTCGGTTCGCACAGCCCGGGCGTGCGGCCTGCTACGTGGCAGCGCTCGCCGCGGCGGACGGTCGTCCGTCAGCCCACGGATGTCCGGGCGAATCGGCGGCCGCCCAGCTGGACCGCCGTCACGACGCCGGACCCGTCCCGGTCGAAGTAGCCGCGCATTCCCTTCATCGCACCGTCCGGGACCGCGTAACGGTCGCCGTCGCCGGCCAGCAGACCCAGCGGGATCGGTTCGTCGAACCGGTCGCCGATCTCCGCGGCCAGCTCCGGCCGCACGGTCAGCGCCGCCGACAGTCTGCCGCCCTGCGGGGCGATGTCGACGGACATGGCGATGCTGTCGTCGTAGTGTCCGGCGAACTGCGCCAGCACGTCCCCGGGGGCGTCGAGGAATTCCGGCTCGGCCTCGACCACCCCGAGGTACGCCTCGAGCGCCCAGTCCACCAGCTCGGTGTTGAGCTGCTCGCCACTCGGCCCGCAGTTGGTCAGCACCGTCACCGCGAACCCACGCTCCGGCACCATCACGAACGCCGAGTGCTGGCCGATCGTGGTGCCGCCGTGCTTGACCGTCAGCACGCCGCCGACGTCCTGCAGCATCCACGAGATGCCGATCGCGTCGCCGAGGGCGTGCCCGGGCGTGTGCACCGTCGGCTCGCGCATCGACCGCACCAGCTCGGCCGGGAGCAACGCCGTGCCGTCGGCGGCCAGCCCGTCGTTGAGATGGAACTTCGCCCAGGCGATCTGGTCGCCGACCGTCGACGACATCCCGCCCGCCGGGTTCCCGCCGCGCGGCAACGCCCACGGTCGCAGCACGGAGACCTTTCCCTCCGCGTTGTTGCTGTGCCCGACGACGAACCGGCGGGTCATGATGTCGTTGGGGAAGAACCACGTGTCGTGCAGCCCGAGCGGTTCGAGCACGAGATCCCGCATGGCCTGCTCGAACGTGCTGCCGGTGACCTTCTCGATGACGCGGCCGGCCAGTGACAGTGAGGCGTTGTTGTAGGAGACCTCGGCGCCGAGCGGAGAGATCTGGTCGATGCCGGCCATCCCCTCGACGTAGCGGGCCAGCGCGTCGTCGCCGGCGCCGGTGTCCTCGTCATAGTCGCCGGCCCAACCCGCCGTGTGATTGAGCAACTGCAGGACGGTGACGCGCTCGGCCACGGACTCGTCCTTGAGCCGCAGCTCGGGCACGTAGCGGCGCACCGGTGCGTCCAGCTCGACCAGCCCCCGGTCGACCAGGCGGAGGACCGCGGTGGCGGTGAAGGTCTTTCCGGTGGAGCCGAATTGGAACAGCGTGCGCTCGTCGACCTCCAGCGGGTTCTCGACACTGGTCACTCCGTGGAAGGCGTAGCTCTCGGCGCCGTCGTGGTACACGCCGACGGCCGCGCCGGGCACACCGAGTCGGGTGGCTCGTTCGGTCAGTGCGGCGGACAGATCGTTCTCGGTCACGGCAGTCTCCTTCGGGTGATGGTCGATGGGCTATGACGGGGTCATGGGGTGGCGCTCGGCCCGGATCTCGGCCCGGGGGCCGGCGCCGGGCCGGGGCCACGGCGCACGAGATACCACCCGTGCCGGTCGAATCCGGCGATCTCCCCGCCCTCGGTGAGCAGCGAGGTGAGCGCGTCCCGGACCGCCGTTCGCCAGGCGCCGGCGAGCTCCGGATCGGTACCGCGGAGCGCCTCGATGTCCGGCGGAACGGCGACCCGCACGATCCGCGTGGCCGGTTCGGCGCGGACCGGGTCCCCGTCGGGGTCGGCACGCAGCGCCCAGTCCGGCGCGGCCGGGCCCGGTGCGGCCGGATCCTGCAGCGCATCGCGACCCCGTCTGCCGTCCTGGCGCCGTTGCGCGGCGGGGGGACCCTCGGGCCGGGCGGCGCCGTCGCCGCAGGCCCGCGCGACGGCGGCATCGGTCAGTGGCCAGCTCACCAGCAGCCGGTCGGTGTCGTCGGCGCCGTTGATCCCGTCGCGCACGCCGCCGTAGAAGTTCGGCAGGTATTCCACCGCTCGCGCGGCGAGCTTGACGAGGTTGAAGTACGCGTTGCGGCGGACCAGCGGGTCGAAGGTCCAGGCGATCTCCCGGGCGCCGCGGCGCAGCGCCCAGTGCCGTTGGTGCACCTTGAGGGCGAATCCGATGCTGCGTCCGCGGGCGACGTGCGAGACGCCGGCGATGTGGCTGTGCAGGGAGGCTCCCGACGGTTCGCCGAAGAAGCCCACGCAGGCGCCGACGAGGGTGCCGCCGTCGTAGGCGCCGGCGACGTAGTTGCCGGCTTTGGTCAGTGCGCGCAGCAGTTCGGTGGTGACCGGCGGGTTGGACGGGTCCGGGCGCCAGATCGTGTCGTACAGCCGGTAGACGGCCTCGAGCTCGGCGAGCGTGTCGAGCTGGCGGACGTCGACCCGGGCGCGGTGCGCGGCCGCGTCGGCCGCCGTCGCCGCGGCCGCCAGGCACGCCTCCGGGTCGCGTGCGGGCGTCGAGCGTGCGGGCCGCGGGCTGTCCACCGCGCGCGTGGCGGTGCCGCTGCGCGCGTCGGTCGGTCCGGGGGATGTCACGACCGATCAACCGACCTTCGGTGTGGCGCGGACCCCGAAGTGCAGGTAGCGCTCGCCGGACGGCAATCGGTAGAACGTCACCGGCGACCAGGTCTCGGCGGCGGGCGGGCGCACCAGGTAGAGGTCGTCGGAGAGTGCCACCATCGGGTATTCCTCGACCGGGTCGGGAAGCAGCTCGGCGAGCGGTCCCGTCGCGGTGGTGCGCATGACGGGTCCGTCCTCGTTCGCCAGGATCTCGACGATCACGCTGGCCCGCTCGTAGCGGCCCACGTGCGGCGAGATGTCGGCGGTGACCGGCTCCGCGGGTGGGGTGAGGGGGCTGGCCATCGTCACACCCGCCTCGTCGGCGAAGATCTCCCGGTACAGGTCCTCGTAGAGGTCCCGACCGTTGCCGCCGTTGGTCAGCAGCGTCACGGCGAGGTTCTGCTCCGGCAGGATCCGCAGGAACGCCGCCTGCCCGATCGTGTTGCCGTCGTGGCCGACGAGACGGTGGCCGTCCCAGCCGAACCTGATCCAGCCGATGCCCCAGGAATCGCCCAGGCTGTACTTGTCCGGCAGGTCCGCCTGGTGCGACATCATCGCGGCGACGGAGTCCTCGGACAGCAGCCGGGTCCCGTCCGGGGCGACGCCCCCGGCCAGGTGCATCCGCGCGAACGCCAGCACGTCCGCCGGCGTCGAGCAGATCAGCCCCGCCGGCCCGAGCGAGCGCGGAAGCATCCACGCCGGCGCGCGTTCCGGCTCCGCATCGCCCTCGGCGACGTGGCCGACGGCGGCCGCGTGCAGCAGCACCTCCTCGGGCAGCGTCGCGGTGTGCGTGAGGCCGAGCGGGGTGTACACACGGTCGCGCATCGCCTCGTCCCAGGTCTGTCCGGTGATCTTCTCGATCACCCGGCCCGCCAGGGAGAACCCGGAGTTGCAGTACGACCAGGTCGCGCCGAGCGGGTGGTTCTGGGCGGCGCGCTCGAGCAGTGCGGTGTACTTCTCCAGGCAATCGTCGCCGCGGCCGGTGTCGTCGAAGACGTCGCCGTCGATGCCGCTGGTGTGGGTCAGCAGGTGCCGCATCGTCACCCGGGCGGTGACGTCCGGATCGGCGAGGGCCAGCTCCGGCAGCACATCGACCAGGGGCGCGTCGAGATCCAGTGCGCCCTCGTCGACGAGTTGCATGACGACCGTCGCCGTCCAGACCTTGGACATCGAGCCGATCTGGAACAGCGCGTCGGGCGTGGCGGCCGCGCCCGTCTCCTTGTTCAGCACGCCGTACGCGGCGGTGACCACGTCGTCGTCGCCGGTCGTCGGGTCCAGCCGGAGGATGCCCAGCGAGGCGCCCGGAACGCGGTGTCGGGCAGCGAGTGTCGCCAGTCGACGCTGCCAGTGCGCGCCGTCGATGCGTGGCGGGCGGGGGCCGGCGGGGTCGGAGGCGTATTGCTCGACCCAGTCCACGATGCGCTGGTTCCAGTCCCGCCGGTGGGACGGCCTGCCGGTCAGGACGAACAGGTGCGAGGCGTCCGGATAGAGCACCAGTCGGCTGGGCACGCCCCGCTCGCGCAGCGCGCTGTGCCACTGTTGCGCCTGTCCCACCGGGCAGCGCAGGTCGGCGGCGCCGTGCACGACCAGGGTCGGGGTACGGACGGCGTCGACCCGGGTCAGGGGGGACATGCGGTCGAACGCCTCGGTGACGGCGGCGCCGCCGATCCAGGGCTGGCCGCCGAGTTCGTGCTCGCTGAGGAAGTGACCGGCGTCCGAGGTTCCCGCCATGCTGACCAGATCGGACACCACTCCCCCGGCGACGGCGGCGGCGAAGCGGTCGTCGCGGCTGGTCAGGTAGCACGTCATGAATCCGCCGTAGCTGTAGCCGGTGACGGCGAGCCGGTCGGCGTCGGCCAGCCCGTCGGCGACGAGTCGGTCGATCGGCTCGAGGAAGTCGCGCGCGTCGGAGGTTCCCCAGCCGGCCAGCACCGCGTCGAAGAACTCCTCCCCGTAGCCGTCGCTGCCGCGCGGGTTGAGCGTCAGCACGGCCCATCCCCGGGCGGCCAGCGCCTGGTGGTACAGGTGCGCCTCGTCGGCCGCGCCGTTCCAGGCGTTGTGCGGGCCGCCGTGGATGTCCAGCAGCAGGGGCTGCGGGCCGGTGCGGTCCGGGTCCCGGGTGATCCAGCCGTGGATGACGGTGCCGTCGGAGATGGTGAACTCGCGTTCCTCGCGGTCGAACAGCGCGACGTCGGCCAGCTTCTCGCCGTGCCTGGTGCGGACCCGCTGCCGGCCGGAGTCCAGGTCGATCGCGACGATCTCGCCGAACGAGTCCGGCGTGCCGAGCACGATCGCGGCGGTGTTGCCGGCGACGGACAGTCCGGAGACGACCAGGCCGGGCCCCGCGACGACGGAACGGATCTCCCCGCCGTCGACCGGCACATCGTAGAGGTGGGTGCATCCGCGGTCTCGGGCGCAGAACAGTAGCCGCGAGCCGTCGGCGTGCAGCCGCGGCAGCGCGCCGGGATAGCCGGGGCCGCCCGGCATCACATTGCGGTCCAGGGCGGCGGCGAGATCGAGGGGGTGCGCGGCGTCGGTCAGCGGTGCGATCCGGAGCAGCCGGGTGTGGCCGACCGGCCCGTCCGTGGTCGCCGTGACGAACAACGCCGCTCCGTCCGCGGCCCACTGGCCGCCGCTGGCCATGATGTCCGCCGGTCCCACGCGACGCGGGGCGGACGAGGGTCCGTCCACCTCGACGAGGTGCACCGGGGCCCGCATCATCAGGTCGGCATCCGGGTCGCTCGCCGCGGCGAAGGCCAGCGTCGTGCCGTCCGGCGACCAGGACGGGTCGCCGGCGTGCCAGTCTCCGTCGGTCAGCTGGCGGCAGCTCCGGTCGTCCGGGTCGAGCACGTGTACGTGCTGTCGGATGGTGCGCAGGAACCCCGCCCCATCGGCCTGGTAGTCGATGCGGTCGGTGACGATCGGAGCGCTGCGCCGTCGGGCCCGCGCCCGGTCGTCGTCGTCCGGGGTGGCATGCAGGTCGACCGGCGCGGTGAAGGCGATCCGGCTGCCGTCCGGCGACCAGACCGGGGTGCCGGCGCCGAGTGGCAGCGTGGTGAGCTGTTCCGGCTCACCGCCCGCGGTGGGCAGCAGCCAGAGCTGCGCGGGGCCGTCGGTGGCGCGCAGGAAGGCGAGCCGGCTGCCGTCCGGTGACCAGGCGGGGCTGCTGTCGCCGTGTCCCCGGGTCAGGGCGCGCGGCGCGCCGTCGGCGGCGTCGACCAGCCAGAGGGCGCGCGAGATCCGGTCCTGCTCCTCGTCGACCGTACGCAGGACGTAGGCGATCTCGCGGCCGTCCGGGGAGATGGCGGGCTGCTCCGGGACGGCGACGTCGGCCAGGTCATCGATGGTCAGTCGGCGTGTCATAGTGCGTTCCGTTCGTCGAGGGTGGTGTTCTCGTGGCCGAGAGAGGCGGCGTCATCGGGCATCTCGTCGGCATCCAGTGCGTCGATCCGCCGGTCCGGGCGCGGTGCCGCGCTCAGCAGTTGCCGGGTGTAGGAGTGTCGCGGGTCGTCCAGGACGGCGTCGGCGGGCCCGTATTCGACGATGCGCCCGCGATACATGACGGCGATGATGTCGCTGACATAGCGCACCACCGCCAGATTGTGCGAGATGAACAGCACCGACAGGTCGAGTTGCTGGTGCAGATCGCGCAGCAGGTTGAGCACGGTGCCTTGGACGGACACGTCGAGGGCCGAGGTGATCTCGTCGGCGATGATCACCCGGGGACGGGCGGCCAGGGTGCGGGCCAGCGCGACGCGTTGCCGTTGGCCGCCGGAGAGCTGCGAGGGGTACTGCCGTGATCGCCCGGGAGCGAGCTGGACCATCTCCAGCAGTCGCGTCACCTCGGCGCGGCGATGGGCGGCGTCGCGACCGCGCGGCATCGCCTCGGCAATGGATTCACCGATCGTCATGCGCGGATCCAGCGAGGAGTAGGGGTCCTGGAAGACCATCTGCAGGGCTCGTCGGCGGGGGTCGGTGACCCTCGTCGGCAGCGGTGTGCCGTCGAGCAGCACCCGGCCGGAGGCCAACGGAACGAGACCGAGCGCCGCTCGCGCGAGAGTGGATTTGCCGCAACCCGATTCGCCGACGAGGCCGACGATCGTGCCTGCCGGCACCGCCAGGTCCACCGCATCGGCCGCGGTGAACGCCCGGTGGCCGCGGCCGTAGCGCACCGTGGCGCCCTCGAAGGACAGCGCCGGCGGTGCGGCGGGCGGAGGCATCGTCATGGCTGTCATGGCCCCTCCCGCTGGGCGACGATCGCGGGCGGCCGATCGGCACCGGGGTCGGGCGCCGGATCGGGCACGGGATCGGTCTGGTCGGCGTGCCAGCAGGCAACGCGGTGCCCGCCGGCATGATCGGTGGGCCAGTCGGTCAGCGCCGGGTCGACCCGGCGGCAGATGTCGGTGGCCAGCGGGCATCGCGGGGCGAAGGCGCATCCGGCGGGCAGATGTGCGGGATCGGCCGGTCGACCCGGGATGACCGCGAGCGGCTGGCTCCGGTCCGTGGCCATGTCCGGCACTGCCGCCAGCAGCGCGCGGGTGTACGGATGGCGAGCGGCGCGGGTGCCGTGGAAGAGTTCGGCGGCGGGCAGATCCTCGACGATCCGGCCCGCGTACATCACCAGCACCCGGTCGCAGAGCTGGCGCACCACGGTGATGTCGTGGCTGATCAGCACGATGGCGGCATCGCGCTCCCGGCGGACCTGGGCCAACAGCCGCAGCACGTCCTGCTGCACGGTCGCGTCGAGCGCGGTGGTGGGCTCGTCGGCGATGATCAGCGCCGGGTCGCCCATCAGCCCCATGCCGATCATGGCGCGTTGCCGCATGCCGCCGGAGAGTTCGTGCGGGAACTGGTGGGCGCGTCGCCTCGCTTCGGGGATCCGGACGGCGCGGAGCCGGTCCACCGCCCGCTCCATGGCGTCCGCCCGGGTCGCGCCGTGGTGTTCCCGGCTGACCTCGGCCATCTGCTGTCCGATGCGCATGGTCGGGTTGAACGTGGTCATCGGATCCTGGAAGACCAGCGCCAGGGACGTTCCGAGCCGTTGCCGATGCGCCGCCGGCCGGCCGGCGAGCAGGTCGGTGCCGCAGAAGCGCAGACGCTCGGCCGCGACCTCGCCGGGCCGTTCGATCAATTGGGCGATCGCCAGCGCCGTGAGGCTCTTGCCGGATCCGGATTCGCCCACCACGCCGACGGTCTCGCCGCGCCGGATGGTGAGGTTCACCCCGCGCACCGGAGTGACCGCGCCGGTCGCGGTGGGGAAGCTCACGCGCAGGTCGCGCACGGCGAGCACGACGTCCGGATCGTCGACGTCCTGCGCATCGGCATCGTGATCGAGCGCCGGGACGGCAGTGTCCGGTGCAGGGCCCGCCGCACCGGTGCCGGCAGCCGCACCGCCCGCCAACGCTGCGCCCGCTGCCGTGCCCCCCGCCGCGCCGACTGCCGCGGGTCGGCGGCGTCGGAAGCGGATCCGCCGTCCGCCGATGATCGTCTGCGGCCCCATGCCGATCGCCTTGGCGATGGCCTCGCCCAGCAGGTTGAAGGCCAGGCCCGCGATCACCACGGCGATGCCGGGTGCCAGGGCGGGTGCCGGATGGATGTAGATGCGGTCCAGGCCCTCGCCGAGCAGCCGGCCCCAGTCGTAGTCCGGTGCCTGCACGCCCAACCCGAGGAAGGACAGCCCGGCGAACGCGAGCAGCGCTCCGCCGGCACCGATCATCGCGTTCACGGCCAGCGGTTCGCCGATGTTCGGCAGCACGTGGCGCACCAGCAGCCGCATCCGGCCGACGCCGGAGATGCGCGCGGCGGCGATGTAATCGCGCGTGGCGATGCCGGCCACCATGGTCTGCACGAGCCGGGCGAACGCGGGTGCCGTCGCCAGACCGAGGGCGAGCACCGCGCCGTGGGCACCGATGCCGAAGATCACCGCGAAGAACAGCGCGAGCAGCAGGCCGGGGAAGGCCACGGCGATGTTGATCGCGGCCGTGATGAATCTGCCGAGGCGGCGACCTACCATGGCCGGCGCGGCGCCCAGCAGCAGTCCGATGACGACACCGATCGCGGTGGCCGCCAACGCCAGTTCGACGGACAGCCGGCAGGCGACGAGGACCCGGAAGAAGATGTCCCTGCCCAACGCGTCGGTGCCGGCCCAGTGGGCGGCGGAGGCACCCTGTCGCAGGTTCGCGGCGTCCATCGCGGTGGCCCGGTCCGACCACAGCGGCGGGCCGAGCAGCGCCAATAGCAGCACCAGCAGGACCAGGCCGGCCGCCGCGGCGCCGACCGGGGTCCGCAGCACGGAGATCCACTTGGATCGGGAAGTGGTGGCCATACGATCAGGTCTCGGCAATCGTCGATCGCGGGTCGAGCAGTGCCAGCAGCACATCGACCACCAGGTTGATCAGCAGCACGCCGATCCCGTAGACCAGCACGATGCCCTGGACCAGCGGGTAGTCGTTGGCCAGGATCGACGAGACGATCGTGGTCCCCAACCCGGGCCAGGCGAAGACGTTCTCCACCAGGACGGTGCCGGCGATCATCGCCGCGAGCAGCAGGCCGCCGATCGTGATCGTCGCAGTCAGCGCATTCGGCAGCGCGTGCCGCACGTAGATGCGCAGCGCCGGCAGCCGCTTCGCGCGCGCGGTGCGCACATAGTCGGTCTGCAGTACGGCGAGCGTCTCGACCCGCAGGATCCGGGCGAGCACCGCGGCGGGCCCGATGGCGAGCGACAGCACCGGCAGCACGTAGGAGCCGACGCCGTCCCGGGACGCGACGGGGGCCCAGCCGAGTCGCACCGCGAACAGGTAGACCAATCCGACGGCCAACAGGAACTCCGGGATCGCGCCGAGCACGATCGTGCCCCCGGTGAACGCCATCTCGCCGCCGTGGCGGCGGCCCCCGCGGGTGAGCACGGCCATGCCGAGACCGAGCGGGATCGCGACGACGATCGCGGCGACGAACGCCAGGCCGGCGAGCTGCATCGTCGCCGGGAGCCGGTCGCCGAGCACCTGGGAGACCGGCAGCCCGGACCCCAGCGAGGTGCCGAGGTCGCCGGTGAACAGTCCTTGGAAGTAGTGCAGGTACTGCAGCCAGATCGGATCGTCCAACCCGAGGGCGCTGCGCCGGGCCCGGACCAGTTCCGGGGCGGCCGTCGGTCCCAGTGCCGCCCGCACCGGATCGCCCGGGATCAGGTGGATCATCGCGAACGCGGCGGTGGCCACGACCCAGATCGAGACCACCAGGCGGCCGGTGCGCCGGATCGCGAACCGTACCCAGCTGTTGTCGGTCGCGACCTTCAGGGCGTGCTGCCACGGCCGGGCCGTGCTCGTGCTGGTACTCCGATCGGCGTCCGGCGCCGACTCCGCCCGCGCCGTGTGGGCCGGGAGGGTCGCCGCCGGACGTGGAGGTGTGTCGTGAACGATGACCCCTCCGCTCAGGCGAGCATCCGGACGGACCCGGGCTGCACCGTTCCCTGATCGAGTTCGAAGATCACCCCGTTGCCGAACTGCGGAACCGTGGCGTTGGCGAACGGGATGACGTCGACCTGGGTGAGCAGCGCGACCTCGGCGGCGTTCCAGTCGGCGCACCCGGCCTCGCCGATCTCGCCCATGGCCTTCTGCACGGCCGCCGTGTACTCGGCGTTGTCGACCGACGGGAAGTTCTGGCCGTCGGGGGCGCCGGGTCCGCTGACGAACGGCACCAGCTGGCTGGGCAGCGGCAGCCCGACCGGCATGATCGCGACGTCCCACTGTCCCTGGCCGGACAGCAGGATCTGCGCGGCCTCGGTGTCCGTCATCGGCTTGATGGTCACGTCGACGCCCACGGCGGACCAGGCGGTCTGGATCAGCTCCGCACCGGCCTGCATGTTCGGCCCCAGGCTGGTCGGGAAGTACAGCGTGAGCTTCAGACCCTTGCCGTCCAGGGCGGCCTTGGCCGCGTCCACGTCCTGCTCCGGCAGGTTGCCGCTGACGTTGTCGGCGGTGCACGGGCTCATGCCCGGGTTGATCAGGCTCGTCGACGGCGTGCCGGTCCCGCCCGATGCCACGGCGCGCAACTGCTCCAGGTCGAGTGCCTGTGCCAGCGCGGTCCGCACCGCCCTGTCGGCGGTCGGCTGACCCTCCTTGTGGTTGAACCACAACTCGCCGAGCACCGTGCCCATGTCGACCTCGTAGAGGTCCTCGGAGGCGACGCGGTCGCGATCCGGGCCGACGACGCGCGCGATGTTCGCGTCGCCGGACAGCAGCAGGTTGACCGCGGTGGACTCGTTCTCGACGACCTTGAGGATGACGGTGTCCGGGCGACCGGTCTCGTCCGGGTCGAAGTCCTCACCGGCGCCCCAGGCGTAGTCGGTGCGCCGCTCGAGCGTGTAGTGGTCGCCCGGTACCGACTCGCTCAGCGTGTACATCCCGGTGCCCGCCTCGCCCTTGGCCAGCACGTCACGATCGGCCATGCCGTCCGGGCAGACGATGTACAGGCCGCCGAGGCTCTGCGCCAGGAACGGGTCGGGGGCTTGCGTCGTCACCGTGACGGTGCGCGCGGCATCGTCGGCGGTGGCGGACGCGCCGGGCTGCACGAACAGGCCCAGCGACGCGGATCCGTTGTCCGGATCGGCGACCCAGTTGATGTTGTCGGCGACGTCGGTGGCGGTCAGCGGCGTGCCGTCGGAGCAGGTGATCCCCTCGCGCAGCGTGAACGTCGCCTCCGTCGCGCTCGCGTCCCAGGTCTCGGCCAGTCGGGGCACCAGCTTCCCGTCCGGATCGACGCCCAGCAGCTTGTCGTAGAGGAACTGGTCGAACTGCAGGGTGGCAGACAGCGAGGACATCTGCGGGTCGAGGTTGCCGGGGTCGGCGGAGACGAGCATCGTCAGGGTCTTGCCGTCGGCGAACTGCTGGTCGCCGCCCGTGCTCGCGTCGGCGCCGGAGGACGGCTCACCGCTCTCCGTGTCGCCGGCGGGAGCGTCGACCGATCCCTCCCCGGTCGGCGACGAGGCGCTACTCGATCCGGGAGCAGCGGCGGACTCGCCGCCGTCCCCGTCACCGCCGCCGCACGCGGCCAGCGTCAAGGCCACCACACTCAGCACTGCTACTGGTACGAGCCGCTTCATTCCGCCTCCAGGTGAGAGCTCTGTCCCGTGGAGCGTGCCAGCCGTGACACGCCGTTGTCTTTGGTGCCCGCGACTAGTTCGGACGACCGATCTTGTGTGATCGACCGAATGGACCGGGGCCTCGGTCGCGCAGCGACGGCAGTATGACGAAGGTCGCGGAGGTGCGCGCGGGGGCGCTCACGGCGATCCCTCGTCGCCACGCAGCGCGTCCACCGCGATCCGGGCGGCGCGGCCGATCGCGGCGTCGATCGCGGGTTGCCGCTCGGCGAACGATCGCGCCCGGGTGAACACGGCGACCGCATAGCTGTCCCCGTCGGGGAAGGAAACGACCCCGGCCTCGTTGCGGATCGCCGGCAGTGTGCCGGTCTTCGCGGCGATGTGCGCGTCGTCGCCGAATCCGGAGCTGATCCGGTGCGGCCAGATCTGCTGTGCCATCAGCGATCTCACCAACCCGCAGGCTGCTGGCGGACCGGCCCGATCGGTCCAGATCGCCTCCAACAGGTCGACGATCTCCCGCGCGGTCGAGGCGCTGGTGCGGGCCGGGTCCAACGCCGACACCGCGCGCAGCTCCGCCGGGTCCGCTGCGGCGAGCCGGGCGTCGGCGTCCGGGGCGGACGGGTCGATGCCCAGGTCGTCGGCGAGCGATCCGATGATGGCCGCGCAGGGCCCGACGAGCCTGGTGCGGGCCAGCGACAGGTCGGCCGTCACCCGGTCGACCTCGTCCTGCCCCAGCCGGTCGTAGATGACGTCGGTCGCCGCGTTGTCGCTCATCGTCATCATGGCGCGGGCGAGATCGCGCCAGCTCATGGTCACGTCATCGGCACAGCCGGCCGTACCGACGCCGCCGGTGCGATAGTGAGCGGTGACGGTGGTTCGCTCTGCCGGGTCGATGTGAAGGGCAGCGACCTGGCGAGCGAAGGCCACCGCCACCACGATCTTGAAGACCGATGCCAGTACCACGGGCTCGTCCGGTCCCAGCGAGATCCCGTGCTCCTCGCCGGTTTTCGGCACTGCCGAACCATCGTCGGGGCCGTCGGCGCCGCTCGGCGCTGCCGACCCGTGCCCGATCCGTCGCGCATGCAGCAGCCCGCGGGCGCCGGCGTCGTCGAACACCGCGGCGATGCGCGCCGCGGCCGCCTCGCGACCGGCAGCGGCCTGCGTCATGGCCGTGCCGATCGTCGGTCGGTCATGCGTGGCATCCGTCGGCTCAGCCCGCGGCCCGGCGCAGGGCGCGGCCGTGATGGAGATACAGGGCGCGCCCGGACCCGTCGTCCCCGACGAATGCCAGCGGCATGTGTATGCCCTGGTCGGGTTCGACGTGGATCAGCGTGTCGCCGTCCAGGTGCACCAGTTCCTTGCGTTCGACCTGGCCGATCATCGCCGCGATCTCCCCCTTGGGCACGGTGTCCAGCCAGATGCGCCCGTCCTCGTCCTGGGACACCGTCATGTCCGAGACCTCGCACGAGTAGGTCCCGGCGTACTTGGCGGCGTCGATCCGCTGCACGGTCGCCGGGGGACGCGGATGGTCGGGAACGGTGACGCCCGCGAGTTCGCGCAGCAGTTTCGTGTAGATCTCGGTGAACACCGGCAGCGCGTCGCCGCCGTTGGTCATCAGCACGATCGCGACGTCCTGGTCCGGCACGTAGCGCAGGAATGCGCCCTGGCCGATGGTCCCGCCGTCATGGCCGAACACCGGTCCGCCGTCCCAGTCGAAGATCTCCCATCCGAGGCCCCAGGCATCGCCCATCACGCCGAGTTTCGGCAGCGTGACCTGGCGCTCCCGCATCGCCGTGACGCTGGCGGCGCTGATCACCTGGGTGCCGTCCGGCCCGACCCCGCCGCGCATATGCATCTGCGCGAACGTGGCCAGATCCTTCGCCCGCATGGTCAGCATGGAACCCGCCGGGGCGTTCGACCGGGCCAATGCCCACACCGGGGCGGGCACCGGGGGCTGCTCGGGGTCCGGCTGCAGGTGGCCGACCGCGGCCCGATACAGGATCGCCTCGTAGGGCCCGTTCGCGGCGAACTGCAGGCCGAGCGGGGTGATGAGGTGGTCGCGGACGCACTGGTCGAACGGCTTGTCGCGCAGCACCTCGATGAGTCGGCCGAGCACGCAGAACCCGGCGTTGTTGTAGGAGAACATCTCCCCGGGCGGGAACAGCTGCGCGGTGTCGCCGAGGGTGGCGACGTACTTCTCGATGCAGTCGTCGCCCCTGCCGGTGTCGGTGAAGATGTCCCCCTCGAAGCCCGCGGTGTGGCACAGCAGCTGGCGCACGGTGATCTCCGCGGCCGCCGCCTCGTCACGGATGTGGAACTCCGGCAGGTAGTCGCGCAGCGGCGCGTCGATGTCGAGCTTGTCCTCGTCGACGAGCTGCAGCAGCAGCGATGACGTCCAGGTCTTGGTGATGGACCCGATCTGGAACAGCGAGTCGGTGGTCGCCTCGACACCGGTGGCACTGCTCAACACGCCGGCGGCAGCATCCACCACCTCGTCACCGGCCACGACCGCGACCGCGGCCGCGGGCACCTGGTGCTCGGCCAGCAGGTCCGGGAGTCTGTCGTCGAGGTAGCTCTGAACATCCGCGAGTTGTGCCATGCGGGTCACGATAACGCCACCTCCCACCGGCTCATTCGTTGTTCGGCACGAGATCGACCACCCCTATCGGTCGTATCCGACGAAGGCCCCGATCGCGACGCGGGATACGGTCAGCACCGTGAGCGGATCGCTGACCGAGGTGTCGACCCTGCTGCCGCGACTGCGCGCCGCGCAGGACCGGATGGTGGCCGATGTGCGCGCGCTGGTCGGCTGCGAGTCGCCGTCGGACGACCTGGCGGCGACGTCCGCGTGCCTCGACGTCGTCGCGGAACTCACCCGCGAGCGCATCGCCGATGCCGACGCCCGCGTGACCGAGCACGTCATCGACGGCCGCCGGCACCTGGTCTGGGCCTTCGGCGGTCCGACGCAGGTGCTGCTCGTGGGGCACTGCGACACCGTGTGGCCGCTGGGCACCCTCGACCGCTGGCCGTTCGCCGTGCAGGGGGACCGCGCGACGGGCCCGGGCATCTTCGACATGAAGGCCGGCCTGGTGCAGATGATCCACGCACTGGCCGCACTGGACGACCGCACCGGCGTGACGATGGTCGTCACCAGCGACGAGGAGCTCGGCTCCGCCACCTCGCGCGAGCTGATCGAACGCGAGGCGGCGGGCGCCCGCGCGGCGATCGTGCTCGAAGCGAGCGCCGGCGGCGCGGTCAAGACGGCCCGCAAGGGCGCGTCCCTGTACCGCCTCGAGGTGACCGGCCGTGCCGCGCACGCCGGGTTGGAGCCGGAGGCCGGCGTCAATGCCACGGTCGAGGCCGCGCATCAGATCCTCGCGATCGCCGCCCTGGGCGACGCTGCTGCCGGGACCACCGTCATACCGACCGCGACGCGCAGTGGCCGCACCACCAACACCGTCCCGGACTCCGCGTCGATCGCTGTCGATGCGCGGGCGACCGACCGCGCGGAGCAACGCCGTGTCGACGAGGCGCTGCGCGCGCTGACCCCGGTCGTCGCCGGCGCCGGGCTGACACTGCACGGCGGGATCAACCGACCGCCGTTGGACCGGGAGTCGTCCGCCGGGCTGTTCGCGACCGCGGTGCGACTGGCGACCCGACTCGGCCTGGATCCGCTGCGGGGCGTCTCGGTCGGCGGGGCGTCCGACGGGAACTTCACCGCCGGGGTCGGGACGCCGACGATCGACGGGTTCGGGGCGGTCGGTGACCATGCCCACGCCGAGGGCGAGTGGGCCAGTGTCTCTGCCATGTCCGAACGCGCGGCCCTGCTCGCCGCCCTCATCGACGCCGTCCGGTACGGGGACGAGACACGACCCGCGCCGGACGCCCCTCCTGGGAAGGACCCTTCGTGAAACTGACCTCCGCGGAGTTGCTGCACGTCCGCATGCCGCTGGTCGCGCCGTTCGAGACGTCGTTCTCCGTCCAGTACGACCGCGACATGCTGCTGGTGCGCGTCGAACTCGACGGGCAGCAGGGGTGGGGCGAATGCGTCACGATGCCGGACCCGTTGTACTCGCCGGAGTTCAACGACGCGGCGGCCGAGGTGCTGCGGCAGTTCCTCATCCCCGCGGTGGGCGAGCTCGAGGCGGTGACGGCGCCGCGCGTCGCCGCACGGCTGGTCCCGTTCAAGGGTCACCGCATGGCCAAGGCGGCGCTGGAGCTCGCGGTGCTGGACGCCGAACTACGCACGGTCGGCATGTCGATGGCCGACTATCTGGGCGCCACCCGGGACACGATCCCATCCGGGGTGAGCGTCGGGATCCACTCGTCGATCCCGGCCCTGCTGGACACCGTGGCCGGATACCTGGACGCCGGATACGTCCGGATCAAACTGAAGATCAAGCCCGGCTGGGACATCGAACCGGTCACGGCGGTGCGGGAGCGGTTCGGCGACATCCCGCTGCAGGTCGACGCGAACACCGCCTATTCGCTCGCCGACGCCCGGCACCTGGCGCGGCTGGACGAGTTCGACCTGCTGCTGATCGAACAGCCGCTGGGCGACGAGGACCTCACGGACCATGCCGCGCTCGCCCGCCGGCTGCACACCCCGGTCTGTCTGGACGAATCCGTGGTGTCGGCCAAGGCCGCCGCGGACGCTATCGCGCTCGGCGCCACCAGCGTCGTGAACATCAAGGCCGGCCGGGTCGGCGGGTACCTGGAGGCGAGGCGGGTCCATGACGTGTGCGCCGCGAGTGGCGTGCCGGTGTGGTGCGGCGGCATGGTCGAGACCGGGATCGGACGCGCGGCCAACATGGCGCTCGCTGCGCTGCCCGGGTTCACGCTGCCCGGGGACACCTCGGCGTCCGACCGGTTCTATC
>CAZIIX010000024.1:0-18063 GCA_964539345.1 uncultured Actinomycetes bacterium
GCGCCGAGACCGGCATCATCTACATCGACGAGGTCGACAAGATCGCCCGCAAGTCGGAGAACCCGTCCATCACCCGGGACGTCTCCGGCGAGGGCGTGCAGCAGGCGCTGCTGAAGATCCTGGAGGGCACGCAGGCCTCGGTCCCGCCGCAGGGCGGCCGTAAGCATCCGCACCAGGAGTTCATCCAGATCGACACGACGAACGTGCTGTTCATCGTGGCGGGCGCGTTCGCCGGGCTGGAGAAGATCATCGGCGAGCGGGTCGGCAAGCGCGGCCTGGGCTTCGGCGCCGAGGTGCGCAGCAAGTTCGACATCGACGCCTCGGACGTGTTCGCCGAGGTGATGCCGGAGGATCTGATCAAGTTCGGCCTGATCCCGGAGTTCATCGGCCGGCTGCCGGTGGTGGCCACGGTCGCCAACCTGGACCGCGAGTCGCTGATCGCCATCCTCACCGAGCCGCGGGACGCGTTGTCCAAGCAGTACCAGCGGCTGTTCGAGATGGACGGCGTCACACTGGAATTCGACGAGGACGCGCTGGAGGCCATCGCGGACCAGGCGATCCTGCGCGGTACCGGAGCGCGCGGGCTGCGGGCGATCATGGAAGAGGTCCTGATGCCCGCCATGTACGACGTGCCCGGCCGGGACGACGTCGAGCGGGTGGTGGTCACGGCCGAGACCGTCCGGGAGAACGTCTACCCGACGATCGTGCCGCGCAAGCCCAAGCGCGAGCCGCGGGATAAGAGCGCGTAAACCCGGTGTGACGGGTGTGTCGCCCGGGATGCGACGGGCGCCCGACCCGGTATGACGGGGGTCGCGGGGCCGAGCCTCAATCCATCGGCGGGCTGCATGCGGCGATGTAGTCGGAGATCGTCGTCATGGCGGCCACCGCCTTCTTCGTGGTGAGCGCATCGGACACGTCCGCCGCCGACTTGCCCACCACGCCCTTCGCAGTGGTGTGCAGCGTTGCGAACGCGTCGGCGAGCTCGGCGGGCACGCCGTCCTCGATCGGCCCGAACGTGCTGGCCACCGCCTCGGCGGTGATGCCGCCGGCCGACTCGGAGGCGCTCTGACCGTCCGAGGCCTCGGCGGCGGCGCTGTCGGTCGTGCTACTGCCCTCGTCCTCCCGCGACGAGGCGGCGACCGCGTCGGCGAAGAGCTTGTTGACCGAGCCCTGGGCAGTGATCGCGCTGGAACAGTCCGCGGACAACCCGGGCAGCGTCTCCGGGGCGGAATCGGCCGCCGCACCGGCAGCAGCGTCGGCGCCCGCGCTGCTGGGTGCCAGCGCGCGGAGTTCCATGCTGCCCTCCGGGCCGTCGGGCATCGACGCCACCTGCGGGTGCCCGGTCGGTGCCGCCGAGGACGATGCGTCCAGCGGCGCGCCGCTCGAGCAGGCGGACACGGTCAGCGCCGCCGCGACGGCCGCGATCGTCAACCGGACTCGACCGGCGGTCAGCTTCCGCCGCATTGGGCGTCCATGTAGTCGCTGAGCGAGTCCATCGCGTCGTTGTACTCGTCGGAATCGAGCACGCGATTGACCTCCTCGCCGGACTTGCCGACCACGCCCAGCAGCATCTGATGCACCTTCTGCACCTGCGGCTGCACCTCCGGCGGGATGCCGGAGATGTCCTCGAACATGTCATTGACATCGGATTCGGTCAGCGGCACTCCGCCCATCGCGGGGCCGAGCAGGGCGAACCCGGCGGCGAGGGCCACTCCGGCCAGGGCCAGGCATCCGGGCCCGAGGCCCGGAATGGGCAGCGAACCGTCGGCGCCGGCCTGTCCCAACAGACTACTCAGGTCGCCGAGGTCGCCCATGTCACCCGGCGCGCCGGAACCGTCACCGAGCTGTTCGAGGATGTCGTCCAGGTTCGGCGAGGTCGGCGATGCGCCGGAGTCCTCGGTGCCGGCGCCGGGGGAGTCCCCGGCATCGGCGGGGGTGCCGTCCGCGCCGTCGATGGCATCGTCGGCCGCCGCGTCGTCCTGCGTGTCTGCCGGCGCGTCGTCGGCGGTGCCGCTGCCGTGGCCGCCGGCCTGACCGACGGCGCCGCTGGGCATCGTCGCGGTGCCGGCGACCTCAGAGGAACACCCCGTCACGATGGCGAGCGCGACAGCGCACACCGCTGAGATGGTCAACGTGCGAATCCGCATCGTTCCTCCTGGTAGTCCCGATCATCGGTGGCTCCGGCCCGCGGTGCGGACCGCATCCCAGCGTACCTGGCCCGTCCCGCCGGATACCGGCGTCATGCGGGTACTCCGCGCACATCGCCGCCGCGGCCGTGCGGCGGCACCATCCTGTCGCTGTGGTTCGCCGGTCGGCCGGCGCCGCTGGGTCATCCGGCGATCCGGTCCACGGCCTGACGGCGCACCATGCGCAGCTCCTGGATGCCGGAGGCGTCATTGCGCTCGGCGCCGTCCGGGATGAAGCCGTGGTTGACGTAGAACGCCGACGCGCGCGGATTGTCCCGATACGTCCACAGTGATGCCGGTTGACCCTCCAGCACGGCATCGAGCAGCTTGGTGGACACACCGGTCCCGTAATGCGCCGATCGCACGTAGATCGCGTACAGCTCGGTCTCCGCCGGGGCGTCCTCGTCCCTGGACGGCCCCGCGATCGCGATGCCGATCACCTCGCCGTCCCGCTCGGCCACCATATGCCGGGCGGACCCTTCCTCGATCTCACCGCGCCGCCGACGCGCAAGCTCGCCCTCGTCGAGCTTCTCCAGCCGTTCCGTCCCCCACAGTGAGGCGTAGGCTTCGTGCCAGCACGCCAGATGGCAGGCAGCGAACGCCTCGGCGTCGTCGGGAAGGGCAACACGAACTGTTGCTGGCACCGTCATCGATTCACCTACCACACGCTCGTCGGACAGGGCCGCGTGATCGCGCGAAACTGTGCCCGGCGCGACGCGGTTTATCTAGCCTAGTGCACCGCGAAGACGCTTCCGTAGTGGATCCCGCGGAGGTGTGCAGCGGGGTGCCACGCCGGGTGGTCGGGCAGCCGCTGGACGGCTCGGACGAGTGGCACGATAGACCTTGTGGCGGTGTATCGAGACTCAGCCGTGGTGCTGCGCGTGACGAAGCTCGGGGAGGCGGATCGCATCGTCACCATGCTCAGCCGCCGCAACGGGCGTGTCCGCGCGGTCGCCAAGGGCGTGCGGCGCACCAAGAGTCGCTTCGGCGGGCGGCTGGAGCCGTTCTGCCACGTCGACGTGCAGCTCTACCAGGGGCGCACCCTCGACATCGTGACGCAGGCCGAGACACTGGACCCGTTCGGCGCCGCCATCGCCTCGGACTATGCGCGCTACACGGTCGCCACGGCCATCGTCGAGACCGCCGACCGGCTGGTCTCCGAGGAACGTCAACCCTGGCTGCGCATGTACCTGCTGGTGGTCTCCGCGTTGCGCGCGCTCGTCGGGCCGCCGGCCGGCGATGACGGGGACTCCGGGCCCGGACGTGACCCGGGCCTGGTGCTGGACGCGTTCCTGCTGCGGGCCATGGCGCTGGCCGGATGGGCGCCCGCGCTGCGGGACTGCGCCCGGTGTGCCGCGCCCGGCCCGCACGCGGCGTTCCACGTCGCCTCCGGCGGTGTGCTCTGCCCGGACTGTCGCAGCGGGGGGTTCGCCCGACCGAGCGCCGCGACGGTGACGCTGATGGAGGCGCTGCTGTCGGGCGACTGGACGGGCGCGGAGGCGTCCGCGGCCGATCAGCGTCGCGAGGCATCGGGACTGGTCGCGGCGCTGCTGCAGTTCCATCTCGAACGCGCCCTGAAGTCGCTGCCGCTGGTCGACCGGTCGAGTGCGCCGCTGCCGATCGAGGTCGTCACCGGCGCCCAGGCCGCGGTGCTGTGATGGCATCCGGATCCGCCGGGTCGCGCCGGTCCGCCCCATCGCGCCGGTCCGGGGGCACTGATCCGCGCCCGCCCGATCCGCATCCGAGCGGGGCGGTCCCGCCGGCGCTGCCCGCGGACGCGGTGCCGCGGCACGTCGCACTGGTGATGGACGGCAACGGCCGGTGGGCCAGGGCGCAGGGGCTGCCCCGCACCGAGGGGCACAAACGCGGCGAGGCGGCGCTGTTCGACGTGGTCTCCGGTGCCATCGAACTCGGCATCACACACCTGTCGGCGTACGCGTTCTCCACGGAGAACTGGCGTCGGTCCCCGGACGAGGTGCGGTTCCTGATGGGTTTCAACCGGGACGTGATCCGCCGCCGACGGGACGACATGCACGCGATGGGCGTGCGGGTGCGCTGGGCCGGGCGGCGGCCCAGGTTGTGGCGCAGCGTGATTCGCGAGTTGCAGATCGCCGAGGAGATGACCGCCGGCAATGACGTGCTGACCCTGACGATGTGCGTCAACTACGGCGGCCGGGCGGAGATCGCGGACGCGGCCCGCGCGCTGGCGCAGGAGGTCGCCGCCGGGCGCGTCGACCCCGACCGGATCACCGAGCGGGTCTTCGCGCGCTACCTGGACGAGCCGGACATGCCCGATGTGGACCTGTTCCTGCGTTCGTCGGGGGAGCAGCGCACCAGCAACTTCCTGCTCTGGCAGTCCGCCTACGCCGAGATGGTGTTCCTGGACACGCTGTTCCCGGACTTCGACCGCCGCGACCTGTGGCGGGCGTGCAAGATCTACGCCTCCCGGCACCGGAGGTTCGGCGGCGCGAACGGCTGAGCCGCGGCCGGCGCGGCGCCGGTGCCGGGAGGCGTGCGATCAGCGCACGTTGGCGCGCAGCGCGACGTCCAGATCGGGGTGCAGGAAGCGGAATCCGGCCTCGGTCAATGCCGCCGGCAGGGCCCGCTGGCCGCCGAGGATCTCCCCGGCGAAGTCGCCGAGTACCGCCTTCAACACGCCACCGGGAACCACCCACGGCGTCGGGCGGCGCAGGGCCCGGCCGAGGCGCTCGGTGAACTCCCGGTTGGTGACCGGGTGCGGTGCGGTCAGGTTGACCGGCCCGTGCACGTCGTGCCGGCAGAGGTGCAGCAGCGCCGAGACGTGGTCGGCGACGGAGATCCACGGCCACCATTGCCCGCCGGAACCCAGCCGACCGACGAGGCCCGCCTTGGTCAGCAGCCCCAGGCGGGGCAGCATGCCGCCGTCCGGACCGAGGACCAGCCCGGTCCGCACCCGCACGACGCGGACCCCGTCACCGGCCGCCGGCAGCGCCGCGTCCTCCCAATCCACGCACAGCCGCGCGAGGAATCCGTCGCCGGGCCCGTCCGCCTCGGTGAGCACCTCGTCGCCACGGTCGCCGTAGTAGCCGACGGCGGAGGCATTGATCAGTGCCGGCACGGAATGGCGACGGCAGGCCTGGGCCAACAGCCGGGTCGGGCCCAGGCGGGAGTCACGCAGCTCGCGCTTCCGAGCGCTCGTCCAGCGGCGGTCGCCGACGCCGGCGCCGCACAGGTTGATGACCACGTCCGCGGAGCGGACCGGCGCGGCCGGCAGTAGGCCCGACACGGGGTCCCAGGCAGCTTCGCCGGAGCTGCGCGGCGCCCGCCGGACCAAGGTCGTCACGTCGTGGCCGGCGGCGCGCAGCGCGGGCACCAGGTGCCCGCCGACGAATCCGCTCGCGCCGGCGACTACGACGCGCATGGCACGCCGCCGCTCGCCGACACCCGAGGCACGCCGACCCGATTACAGACCGAGGTCCGCGTCGAAGTCCCCGGCCTCGATGCGCTTCTTCACCGTGGTCAGATATCGCGCGGCGTCGGCGCCGTCGATCGTGCGATGGTCGTAGGACAGCGCCAGGTACGCCATGGAGCGCACGGCGATCACGTCATTGCCCTCCGCGTCGGTGACCACCACGGGTCGCTTGACCACGGACCCGACGACCAGGCTGGCCGATTGCGGCGGCACGAAGATCGCGGTCTCGAACAGGGCACCGACCGATCCGGCATTGCTGACGGTCAGCGTCGCGCCGGAGAGCTCGTTCGGGCCGATCTCGCTGCGCCGGGTGCGCTCGGCCAGATCCGCCACCCGCCGGGCCAGCCCGGTCAGGCTCAGATCGTCCGCCTGGTGGATGACCGGCACCACCGAGCCCTGTGGGGTGTCCACCTCGATGCCGACGTTGACGGTCGGGTGGTAGGTGATCTCCGCCAGGTCCTCGGACAGCGACGCGTTGACGATGGGGTAGACCTTCGCCGCCTCCACCGCCGCCTTGATGAAGAACGGCAGGAACGTCAGGGACGCCTCCCCCCGCGATGCTGCGCCTGCGTTGGCACGTGCGCGCAGGGACGCGACCCGGCTGACGTCGACCTCGACGACCGTCGTCGTCTGCGCGGAGGTCGTCACCGCCTGCAGCATGTTGCGGGCGATCGACTGCCGGATGCGCGCCGCAGGCTGGGTGGTGCCCACCAGTGCCGTCGCCCGCGGATCGGGCTGCACCGGACCCGGCGCGGCCGCCGGGGTGCCGCCGGCCGGGGCCGCCGCCGCGGCCGGTGCCGGAGCTGCCGCCGCGGCCTTCTTCTCCGCCGCGGCGAGCACGTCCTCGCGCCGAATGCGACCGCCGACGCCGGTGCCGGTGATCTCGCCCAGGTCCACGCCGTGATCGGCGGCGAGCTTGCGCACCACCGGAGTGACGTATCCGCCGGGCCGCGCCCCCTGCCCGGATCCGCCGCCGGCCGAGGGTGCCGGCCGTGGTGGGGCGGCGCCCTGGTCGCGCTCGGGAGGTGTGCCGGCGCCCGCAGCGGTGGCGGCCGGCTCCGCGGGTGCGGGCGCCGGTGCCGCCGGTGCGGGCGTGGCCTGATCGGCCTGCCGCTCCGGTTCGCGCGGCTGTTCCGGTTCGCGCTGCGGCGGCTGCGTCTGCTCCGGTGCCGGGGCGGAGCCGCCGCCGGCGGCGTGGCCCGGCCCACCGTCGGTATCCGGCGCCGCACCCGCGTCGCCGATGATCGCGATGGGCGAGCCGACCTCGACGGTGGCGTCCTCGGCGGCCAGGATCCTCAGCAGTGTCCCGGCCACCGGCGACGGCACCTCGGCATCGACCTTGTCGGTGGCGATCTCCACCAGCGGCTCGTCCACGGACACCGAGTCACCGACCTGCTTGAGCCAGTGGCTGACCGTGCCCTCCGTCACCGATTCGCCCATCGCCGGCATGGTCACCTCGGTGCCGGATGCGGCGGCTGCGTCATCCGACGACACGCCGCCACTCGGTGGGGGAGCCGCCTCGGACGGCTGCTCGGTGGCCTGCCCGGCCGTGGCCTCTGCCGGCTGTTCGGTGTGCTGCTCGGTCGGCCGCCCCGCCGACGCCGGGGCCTGGTCCGTGGCGTGCTGCGGCGCCGGTGCGTCCTGGCCGCCGCCCGACTCCTGGCCGCCGCCCGACTGCTGCGCGCCGCCGCCCGACCCGTCACCGATGATGGCCAGCTCGGCGCCGACGTCGACGGTCTCGTCCTCGCCCACCAGGATCTTCTCCAGCACACCCGAATAGGGCGCCGGCACCTCCGTGTCCACCTTGTCCGTCGAGACCTCCAGCAACGGCTCGTCCTCGGTGACCTGGTCGCCCTCCTTCTTCAACCAGCGAGTGACGGTGCCTTCGGTGACGGATTCGCCAAGGGCCGGCATCTGCACGGAGTGAGACATTTCGGCGGAGCTCCTTTGGTGGGCGTGGTGCTATCAGGGCATGGCCTGCTGTTAACTGTGGACGTGGAGGGGCTTGCCGGCCATGGCGAGCATCGTCTCGCCGATGGCCTCGTACTGGGTCGGGTGCGCGTGGATGTACGGGGCGACGTCCTCCGGGTAGGCCTCCCAGTCGACGATGAGCTGCGCCTCGCCGATCAGTTCGCCGATACGGCCGCCGACCATGTGGAAGCCGACGACCGGGCCGTCCTTGACCCGCACCACCTTGATGCCGCCGGCGGTGCGCAGGATGTCCGTCTTGGCGTTGCCGGCGGAGTTGTAGACCATGGTCTCCACGTCGCCGTACTCGTCGGTGGCCTGTTGTTCGGTCAGACCCACCGATGCGATCTGCGGGTCGCAGTAGGTGATCCGCGGCACGCGTGAGTCGGGGACGACGATCGGGTCGAGGCCGGCGATCTCCTCGGCCACGAAGATGCCCTGCTGGAACCCGCGGTGCGCCAGCTGCAGGCCGGGCACGATGTCGCCGATCGCGTAGACGTTCGGCAGGTTGGTGGCCAGCCGCTCGTTGGTCAGCACGAATCCCCGGTCCATCTCCACGCCGGCCTCGGCGATCCCGGTGCCCTCTGTGGCGGCGCCGCGGCCGACCGCGACCAGTAACAGGTCCGCGGTGAGCCGGTCGCCCGATTCGAGCGTGACGGTGACGCCGTTGTCGTCCTGCTCCACGCCGGAGAAGCGCACCCCCGTCTTGAAGTCGATCTTGCGCTTGCGGAACGCGCGTTCGACCTGCTTGCCCACCCACGGGTCCTCGGCGGGGACGAGCGAGGGCAGCGCCTCGATGATGGTGACCTCGGCGCCCATCGACGCCCACACGGACGCGAACTCGACGCCGATGACGCCGCCGCCGAGCACCAGCGCCTTCTGCGGCACCCACTCCAGCTCGAGCGCCTGCTCGGAGGTGATCACTCGTCCCTCGATGTCCAGGCCGGGCAGGCTGCGCGAGTAGGAGCCGGTCGCGAGCACCACGTTGGCGCCGGTGTAGACGTCGTCACCGACCTTGACACTGCGCGGTCCGACGAACTCGCCGTCACCGGCGACCACCTCGACGCCACGCGACTTGACCAGCCCGGTCAACCCCTTGAAGTGCTTGGCGACGATGGAGTTCTTGTACTGGTGCACCCCGGCGACGTCCACCCCGTCGAACGTCGCCTTGAGCCCGACCGCGGCGGCCTCCTTGATCTCGTCGGCCACCTCGGCCGCGTGCAGCAGCGCCTTGGTGGGCACGCAGCCGCGGTGCAGGCAGGTACCGCCGAGCTTGTCGCGTTCGATCAGGACGACGGAGGAACCGAGTTCGGCCGCCCGCATCGCGCAGGCGTAGCCGGCGGATCCTCCGCCCAGAACCACCAGGTCAACGGCGGTGTCGGTCATCGTGCTGAGTACCTCCAAGGTGGTGGCGGGTCCAGGTGTGACCGGGGCTCGCCGGGGTGGTGACGCTGGTGTGCGCCGGTGCCGGTATCCATCTTGGCATTGACCGCCGCACAATGCGCGTAGCGGTGGCGCGGAATGCGCGGATTGTGAGCAACGACGTTCCCACCGGCCGTGCGGGGTGGGCCGCGGCCGCCGCCGCGACGCCGCGCCGCGGCAGGCACACTGGGAGTGGTTCCTGCCGGTTTCGCGGCCGCTGCGGCCTTAGTCTGGTGGCCACGGAGTCACGGGGGAGAGGAGCGCTGGTGGGATTGTTTTCGCGAAAGCGACGTCGCGCGGATGCGGCGCAGCCGTCGCAGAAGGCCGAGCGCGCCGCCGCCGAGCGCGCGCTGGAGGAGTGGGTGGCCGGTCACACCGGCGTCGAGGTGTTCGTGGAACCGCGGACGACCGTGACCGGCACCACGATGTTGCTTGTCGCACACGACGGCGAGTTCACCCGGCGGCCGGTCAAGGACGCGGCGGCCGCACAGGCGTTCGCGCGCACGCACACGCTGCCGATCTACGACGCGAACGTGGTCGGCTACCCGCAGCGCATGCGCGATTACTCCCGCAAGCAGACGCTGCAGCGCAAGCGGGCCCAACAGGCCCGGCTCGACGCCGATCAGTAGACCCGGCGGTCCGGACGGTGCCGGACCACCCGGAGCCCGACGCCGCCCGGGGACCTGCCCGGCCGGTCGCCGACCCAGCCGTGTGCCGCGCGGCTCAGCCGGCGATGTCGGCCAGCGCCGCCAGCAGGGTGCGCACCGGGACACCGGTCCCGCCCTGGGTCGTGTAGCCGTGGGCGCTGCCGGTGTTGAACGCCGGTCCCGCCACGTCCAGGTGCGCCCAGGACACGCCGTCGGCCACGAACTCCGACAGGTAGTGCCCGGCGACCAGCATCCCGCCGGCCCGATCGGTGGACACGTTCGCGATGTCCGCCAGCGGTGAATCCAGTCCCTCGCGCAGTTCCTCGGGAAGCGGCATCGCCCAGCCGCCCTCGCCGACCTCGGCGGCGAGCTCGGCGACCCGGTCGCGCAGCTCCGGCGTGCCCATCACGCCCATCGTGCGCTTGCCCAGCGCGACCAGCTGCGCCCCGGTCAGGGTGGACGTCTCGAGCAGGAAGTCGGGCTTGTCCTCGCAGGCGCGCACGATGGCGTCCGCCAGGATCAGCCGGCCCTCGGCGTCCGTATTGAGCACGTGCACGGTCTTGCCGCCGCGGTGCCGCAGCACATCGCCCGGGCGGTAGGAGGAGCCGGACGGCAGGTTCTCCGCCATCGGCACCGTCGCCGTGACGGCGATCGGGAGCTTCAGCGCCGCGGCCGCGATGACGGTGGCGATCACGGCCGCCGCTCCGGCCATGTCCGACGTCATGTGGTCCATGCCGGCGGCCGGCTTGATCGAGATGCCGCCGGAATCGAACGTCACTCCCTTGCCCACCAGTGCGACCTTCGCCCGGGCGCGGGTGGGCCTGTAGCTGATGCGGACCAGCCGCGGCGGCCGCGTCGAGCCGGCGCCGACGCCGAGGATGCCCCCGTAGCCGCCGCGCTCGAGCGCCCTCTCGGTGAGCACCTGCACCTGCAGCCCGGCCGCCCGTGCCGCCGCCGCGGCCCGATCGGCGAACTCGGCCGGCGGCAGATCGTTCGGCGCCGTGTTCACGAAATCCCGCGCCAGCTCGACGGCCTCGGCCGTGACGACCGCGCGCTGCAGCTCCGCGCGCGCCGCGGCGGTCGCCTTCGGCACGGACAGCACGACGGCCCCGACGGGCCGGGCGGACGAGTCCTTGTACCCGGTGAACTGGTAGCTGCCCAGCTGATGCCCCTCCGCCGCCGCGGTCAGGTCGAGCAGGCTCAGGGTCGAGGCGATCCGTGCGAAGCCGGCGCAGGCACGCGACGCCGCCCCTGCTGCGCGCCGCACCCGCTCGCCGGTGAGCTCCGAGGCCCGCCCCAGCCCGACCACGACCACGCGCTGCGCGTTGACCGAGTCCGGCGCGGGGACCGTCGTCATACTTCCGGTCTTCCCGGATGCGCCGGCCAGGATCGCCGGGGCCACCACGTCGGCCAGGTCCTCGACCGAGCTCACTGCCCGCGCCCCGTCCGCGGCGCCGTCCTCCGGCGCGTACACCCCCACCACGAGGGCGTCGGCGCGGCTGCGCGTGGGGTCGGTCGACGACAAGGTCAGTGTGGGCATAGCGGTTCTTCCCTTCGATGGATCAACTCGGTGGATTGTGGCACGAACGGCGCGCGCGGCGTCACCGGCCGCACCGGGACACGCCACCATCGCCCGCGGTGCGATCCAGCGGTTACGGTTTGGGCATGAGCGAATCGCACCCCGCGGAGCCCCTGCACACCTCCCCGTTGCACGACCGTCACCTCGCGCTCGGCGCCACCATGGGCCCGTTCGGCGGATGGGAGATGCCGATCTCCTACGCGGACCGCGGCGTGGTGGCCGAACACACGAGCATCCGCGAATCGGTCGGCATCTTCGACGTCTCGCACCTGGGCAAGGTGGCGGTGACCGGATCCGGCGCGGCCGACTTCATCAACCGCTGCCTGACCAACGACCTCGGCCGGATCGGGCCCGGGCAGGCGCAATACACCATGTGCTGCACCGAGACCGGGGGCGTGATCGACGACCTGATCGTCTACCTGGTCTCCGATGACGAGGCCCTGCTGATCCCCAACGCCGCCAACACCGACGCGGTCGTGGCCGCCCTGAGCGCCGCCGTCCCGGACCCGGTGACCATCACCAACAGGCACCGCGAGTTCGGCGTCCTGGCCGTGCAGGGCCCGGAATCGGCCGCGGTGCTCGAGGAGCTCGGGCTGCCCACCGGGCTCGACTACATGGCGTGGCGCGACGCCTCCTTCGACGGCCGGCCGATCCGGGTGTGCCGCACCGGCTACACCGGCGAGCACGGCTACGAGCTGCTGCCCTCCTGGGACGGCACCCCGGCCGTCTGGGACGCGCTGCTGGCGGCGACCGAGGCGCGCGGCGGAGGTCCGGCCGGGCTGGGTGCCCGCGACACGCTGCGCACCGAGATGGGCTACCCGCTGCACGGCCAGGACCTGTCGACGGAGATCTCCCCGGTGCAGGCCGGCGCCACCTGGGCCGTGGGCTGGAAGAAGGAGGCGTTCTTCGGCCGCGATGCGCTGCTGGCCGAGCGGGAGGCGGGGCCGCGGCGAAGGCTGCGCGGCGTCGAGGCGCTTCAGAAGGGCGTGCTGCGTCCGGGGCTGCCGGTGCTCGACGCCGCCGGCACCGAGGTCGGCCACACCACCACCGGCACGTTCTCGCCGACGCTCGGCCACGGCATCGGGCTCGCGCTGATCGACACGGACGCCGACGTCGCGATCGACACCGAGGTCACCATCCAGGTGCGCCGGCGGGCGGTGCGGGCCCGAGTGGTGAAGCCGCCGTTCGTGCCCTCGCACGTGCGCTGACGCCGCATCGCGCACCCCCGCACGGGCGCTGACGCCGCCCGCGGGGCGGCGCCGGGACCCCCGTCATATCGATGGACCCCCGATGGTCGGGCGTCCTAGTATTGGCGGTACCGTTTCTGACTACCGCAGTAACGATGTGATCCGCGGTCGCCGGACCGCCCGTAGTCGTGCCCACCCGGGCCGCATCGAGGAGCCTCCATGTTCTCCCGCACCCTCACCACCGACCCCACACCCGCTGCGCGGCTGTCCGAGATCCTCGCCGCCCCCGGGTTCGGCAGCTACTTCACCGACCACATGGTGCTCATCGACTGGGACGTAGACCGCGGCTGGCATGACGAGCGGGTCGTGCCCTACGGACCGTTCACCATGGATCCCGCGTCGATGGTGCTGCACTACGGGCAGGAGATCTTCGAGGGCCTGAAGGCCTACCAGCAACCGGACGGGTCCGTCGCGGCGTTCCGCCCGCAGGCCAATGCCGCCCGGTTCGCCCGCTCGGCCCGGCGCATCGCGCTGCCCGAACTGCCGGAGAGCCTGTTCCTGGACTCGTTGAGCGAGCTGGTGACCGTCGACCGGGCCTGGGTGCCGACGGCGCCGGAGACCTCGCTGTACCTGCGCCCGGTGATGTTCGCCTCCGAGGTGGCGCTCGGCGTGCACCCGGCACGGTCGGTCACCTACTGCCTGATCGCCTCGCCCGCCGGGGTGTACTTCGCGTCGGCCGCGTCCGGTGTCACCGTGTGGCTGTCGACGGAATACGTGCGCGCGGCCCCGGGAGGCACCGGCGAGGCCAAGACCGGCGGCAACTACGCCGCCTCGCTGCTGGCCCAGGCCGAGGCCGCCGAACGCGGATGCGACCAGGTGGTGTGGCTGGACGCCGTCGAGCGCCGCTGGGTGGAGGAGATGGGCACGAACAACCTCTGCTTCGTCTACGGCTCCCCGGATTCCGGCCACGTCGAGATCGTCACGCCCGAGCTCAACGGCTCGCTGCTGCCGGGCATCACCCGCGACTCGGTGCTGGCGATCGCCCCCAGCCTGGGCTACACCGCGACCGAGCGCCGGGTGTCCACCGACGAGTGGGCCAAGGCGGCGGCGAGTGGGGAGATGACGGAGGTCTTCGGCTGCGGCACCGCGGCCGTGCTCACCCCGGTCGGCGCGGTGCGCTCCGCGGACGGCGAGTTCACCATCGGCAGCGGCGGTGCCGGCCCGGTGACGCTGCGGCTGCGCGAGGTGCTCACCGGGATCCAGCACGGCGTCGAGCCCGACCCGCACGGCTGGATGTACACCCTCGCCCCGGCCTCCTGAGCCTGGCGGTCACCTGAGCCCGCCGACCATTTGAGCCCGCCGGCGAGCTGAGCCCCGGCCATTCGACACGACAAGGCGGCGCGTCCCCGTGGGGGAGGCGCCGCCTGGATGTCGAGCCGGGACGGGTCGCGGTCAGCGACCGCGCCGGATCAGCCGCGGGTGACCTTGCCGGCCTTGATGCACGAGGTGCACACGTTGATCTTGCGGACCGTGCCCGGCGCCACCTGGGCGCGGACCGGCTGAATGTTCGGATTCCAGCGGCGGTGCGTCCGACGGTGCGAGTGCGAGACACTCATACCGAAGCCGGGACCTTTGCCACACACATCACACACGGCAGCCACGACGGCACACCCCTTCACGTCTTGACGACCGACACGGACCCCGCGGCACGAACTCCGACGTCCGCGCCAGCGGAAGGGGGCTGCCGGTCAGGGCAGTCAGCATCAGCCCGACGACCGCCGGGCAACCCGATCAGACTACCGAAGAGTGCCGCCGAGCGCCAAATTGCCGCGTGTCGGCCGGCTCGGACGGGCGCGTCAGCCCGCTGCGGCCGGCGCGACGGGCCAGGATGGTGGCGGCACAGCCCGACCCGTCGAGCGCTGTCGGGGGGATGCGGCAGGATGCCAGGGGCGGACCGGACGCGAGAGGGGAGGAACGGCGCGGCGATGAGCGAGGCCAGGCGAGCACCGGACGACGACCGGCCGGGCCTTGCCAGCAAACTCAAGCTCGTCCTGGGCGGGCGCACCGCGGCCCGGCTGGACAGGCTCGGGCTGGAGACCGTCTCCGACCTGCTGCGCCACTACCCGCGCAAGTACAGCGAGCAGGGACGGCTGACCGACCTGTCCCACCTGCGGGTCGGCGAACGCGCCACCGTGTGGGCCCGCATCGACCGGATCTCCGCCCGCACCCTGGACCGCCGACGCGGCCAGCGGCGCCCGCGCACGATCACCACGCTGCGCGTCACCGACGGCCACCGCAGCATCGACTGCACGTTCTTCAACCAGCCCTGGATGGCGCGCCAACTACACGAGGGCATGGAGGCGCTGTTCTCCGGCAAGGTGTCCGCCTTCCGCGGCGCGATGCAGATGACCAGCCCGAACATCGCCTCCACCGACGCCGGCCTCGGCGACGTAGAGGGCACCCTCGACATGCTCGAGACGTTCGCGAACGGCGTCATCCCGGTCTACCCGCTCACCGAGGGCGTCACCGCGAGCAGCGTGCAGTCCTCGATCAAGCACGTGCTGGACCTGCTCGACCGCATCCCCGACCCGGTCCCGGAGACGGTGCTGGCGCGGCACGGCCTGACCGACCTGGACACGGCCCTGCGCAACATCCACCGACCGTCCAGCCCCGATGCGCTCGCCGCCGCGCAACGCCGATTGACCTATGACGAGGCCCTGGCGCTGCAACTGGTGCTGGCCCGGCGCCGCGCCCGCGCCCGGGCCCACCCGGCCGAGCCGTGCCCGCGCATCTCCGGTGGGCTGCTGGACGTCTTCGATGAGCAGCTCGTCTTCGAGCTGACCGACGGCCAGCGGGAGGTCGGCGAGGTCATCGCGGCGGACCTGGCCAGCCTGCACCCGATGAACCGGCTGCTGCACGGTGAGGTCGGCTCGGGCAAGACGGTCGTCGCCCTGCGCGCCATGCTGCAGGTCATCGACTCCGGTCGGCAGGCGGTGCTGCTCGCCCCGACGGAGGTGCTCGCCTCCCAGCACGCCCGGTCGCTCCGGGCGACGCTCGGCCCGCTCGGGCACGGCGGCGAGCTGGGCGCGCCGCCGGGAGCGACCACGGTGACGCTGCTCACCGGATCGACGTCCGCCGCCGCCCGCCGCGAGGCCACCCTGACGATCGCGTCCGGGCAGCCGGGCATCGTGGTCGGCACGCACGCGCTGCTCTCCGACGACGTCATCTTCACCAACCTGGGGCTGGTCGTCGTCGACGAACAACACCGGTTCGGCGTCGAGCAGCGGAACGCGCTGTCCGGCAACGCACAGGGGCACAACCCGCCGCACGTGCTGGTGATGACGGCGACCCCGATCCCACGCACCGTGGCGATGACGGTCTACGGCGACCTGGACACCTCGACGCTCACCGAGCTGCCGCACGGCCGCGCGGGCGTATCCACCACCGTCGTGCCCGCCGCGGATAAACCCGGATGGCTGGAGCGCGCGTGGCAACGGATCCACGAGGAGGTCGCGGCCGGTCACCAGGCCTATGTGGTCTGCCCGCGCATCGGCGACGGCAGCGCCGAGGACACTGGGGACGCCGCCGGGGACGCTGCCGGGTCCGGCGGACGCCCCGGCGATGACGGCGGCACCGAGCGGCGCCCGCCGCTGGCAGTGCTCGACATGATCGGGGAGTTGCGTGACGGGCCGCTCGCCGGGCTGCGGATCGAGATGCTGCACGGCAGGCTGCCACCGGCCGACAAGGACCGCGTCATGCGCGCGTTCAGCGCCGGCGAGATCGATGTGCTGGTGGCGACGACCGTCATCGAGGTCGGGGTGGACGTGCCCCGTGCCTCCGTCATGGTGATCCTGGACGCCGACCGGTTCGGCATGTCCCAGCTGCACCAGCTGCGTGGCCGGGTGGGCCGCGGCACCGCCGCCGGCGTGTGCCTGCTAGTCACCGAGATCCCGGCGGGCACGGCGGCGCGGGAGCGGCTGGACGCGGTCGCGGCGAGCAATGACGGGTTCGCACTGGCCGAGGCCGATCTGGAGCTGCGCCGCGAGGGCGACGTGCTCGGCACCACCCAGGCCGGGCGGGCGTCATCGCTGAAACTCCTGCGGCTGCGCGACGACCGCGACCTGATCGACGCCGCGCGCACCGACGCGCGCGAGCTGGTCGGCGACGACCCGGCCATGGCGGCGCACCCGGCACTGGCCGCCATGGCCGACGCGATCGTCGACGTCGAGGCGCAGGACTACCTGCACAAGGGGTGACGCGGCCCGGTCCGACCGTGCCGGTGATCGCGCAGCCGGGTCCGGCGAGCTGCTGCCCGGCCGGTAGTGTTTTTTTCACGGCAGCCCCTGACCCGACCCGCACCGGGAGTCCCCACGCGCATGTTCACAAAGATTCTGGTGGCCAACCGCGGCGAGATCGCGATCCGCGCGTTCCGCGCCGCCTACGAGCTCGGTGTCGCATCGGTGGCGGTCTACCCCTACGAGGACCGCAACTCGACCCACCGGCAGAAGGCGAACGAGGCCTACCAGATCGGCGAGGTCGGCCATCCGGTGCGCGCCTACCTCGACGTGGACGAGATCATCGCCGCCGCCGAACGGGCCGGGGCCGACGCGATCTACCCCGGCTACGGCTTCCTGTCCGAGAACCCGCAGCTCGCGCAGGCCTGCGCGGACGCCGGCATCACGTTCATCGGCCCGCCCGCCGACGTGCTGGAACTGGCCGGCAACAAGTCGCGCGCGGTCGCCGCAGCCCGCGCCGCCGGCCTGCCCGTGCTGGAATCGACCGCTCCGTCATCGGACCCCGACGAACTTGTCGCCGCCGCCGACACCGTGGGATTCCCGCTGTTCGTCAAGGCCGTCGCAGGCGGTGGCGGCCGCGGCATGCGCCGCGTCGACGAGGCCGCAACGCTGCCGGAGGCCATCGCCACCGCCATGCGCGAGGCCGAATCGGCGTTCGGTGACCCGACCGTCTTCCTCGAGCGGGCCGTGATCGAACCACGGCACATCGAGGTCCAAGTACTCGCCGACGGACACGGCAACGCCGTGCACCTCTACGAGCGCGACTGCTCGGTGCAGCGCCGGCACCAGAAGGTCATCGAGGTGGCGCCGGCCGTCGGACTCGACCCGGACATCCGCCGAGCCATGTGCGCGCACGCCGTCGACTTCGCGCGCAGCATCGACTACCGCGGCGCCGGCACGGTCGAGTTCCTACTCGGCACGGACGGCCACTACGCCTTCATCGAGATGAACCCGCGCATCCAGGTCGAGCACACCGTCACCGAGGAGACGACCGACGTCGACCTGGTCTCCGCCCAGATCCGCATCGCCGCGGGCGCATCGCTCGCGGAGCTGGGGCTGACCCAGGACCGGATCCACAGCCACGGCGCCGCGCTGCAATGCCGCGTGACCAGCGAGGACCCCACGAACGGATTCCGTCCGGACACCGGCAAGATCATCACCTACCGGTCGCCGGGCGGCGCCGGCGTCCGGGTGGACGGCGGCACCGTGCATGCCGGCGCCGAGGTCAGCGCGCACTTCGACTCGCTGCTGGTGAAGCTGACCTGCCGCGGCGCCGACTGGGAACAGGCGCTGCGCCGCGCCCGCCGCGCCCTGGCCGAGTTCCGGGT